>JANQUM010000098.1:0-5498 GCA_030731175.1 Spirosomataceae bacterium | reverse complement strand
CTGACAACGGCACGAAAACTGAACGCTGACATTCAGGTCTGCAAATTTAGGGTAAAATGTAAGAAGAAGGAACGGATAGCAGAATTACGGCAAAATGATTAACTTTATGAGAAATTTTAAACCCATGCCAGTTATCTCAATGTTTTACGGAATAATAGTTTCTCTCTATTATTTTGACAATAAACAGCATAAATTACCTCATATTCATGCAAGGTATGGTGAAACAGAGTCTGTATTCTCTATAGATTCAGGAGAAAGAATGGAAGGTAATATGCCAAATAAAAAAGCTAAGTTAGTTGAAGCTTGGATAGAGATACATCGTGAAAGTTTACTTGCTGACTGGGAGTTGGCTGTAAATGGATTAAAGATTTTTCAGATTGAACCACTAAAATAAAATATCCGCCATGAACCCAAGAGTAGCGAAAGTTGTGCCATTAGAAAACCACACGTTAGAATTGCTTTTCACAGATGATCAAACGAGGCTTTTTGACGTAAAACCTTATCTTGATAAAGGTATCTTTAGTGAATTACAAAACATCACTATTTTTAATACTGTTAAAGTTTTTAACGGAACAGTAATATGGGAAAATGAGCTGGATTTTTGCCCGGATACCTTGTTTTTGGAAAGTGTCACTCAAGAGTTGGCACACGTTTAATCTCAAATCCACGGCTGAATAACCCGTCCCAAAAACGGATTTGAAAGTTCGTTCTGAATGGCTTTCAATAATTGCTCACCGATTGAGGGGTAAAGGTGAACGCTGGCAAGCTCTTCAAATGGCAGCCAATATATGCCTGTAGTAGTAGTTTCGACGGGATTTGGAATTGGTACTCCACTTATAATTTTTCCGCGAAAAATAGTATGCAGTGTTTGTTTTTGCGTTTTCTCGATGAAAACATCGGCAAGGCAAAGCATTTCTCCTACCTCAACTTCTATTTGAAGTTCTTCCTGCAATTCCCTCTCTAAACATTCGGTCATTTTTTCTCCAAATTCGAGGTTTCCTCCGGGTAAATTGTACACGTCTGTTTCACCGTAGCGGTAACACATTACGAGTAGTTTATCGTTTTCAACAATGCAGATTGCAGGTCGGACGTTCATAAAATTAGAAATAAGATGTTAGATCGGAGATATGAGAACCGCTTCACGAATTTTAAATTCCAAAATAATTTTTACAAAATTGCCCCGACTTCAAGATGAAATCGGGGCAATTATTTTAACGATTATCGTATGATAGAAAGATTGAGGTCTTCAATCTTTCGTCAAAAAAATCATCCAATCTGAATACGCTTGAAGCTATTGATTGTCAATCCTTTTTGCGTTTGCTCCAATAATTGCTCAATGTTGATTGAAGGATCTTTCACGAATTGCTGGCTCAGAAGAGTATTTTCTTTAAAGAATTTCTCCAATTTACCCATTGCAATTTTTTCTAAGATTGCTTCCGGCTTGCCTTCCTGGCGTGCCTGATCTTTACCGATTTCGATTTCTTTCTCAATAACCGACGGATCAACATCGTCTTTAGCAAGTGCAACTGGCTTCATTGCCACGATTTGCATCGAAATGTCGCGTCCTACTTCTTCAACTTCGGCACCACCAACGTTTCCGAAAGATACGATTCCGGCAGCTTTCTTGTTTGAGTGAATGTAAACAACAACTTTCTCGCCATCTACGTGAACGTAGTCAGATACGATTACTTTCTCGCCAATTTTACCGATTAGGTGTGTGATGTGCTCTTGAACCGTTTCGCCGTCTTCCATTTTAATGGCAAGAAGGGTTTCAGTGTCTTTTGCATCGTGCTTTACACCTGCGGCTAAAACAGCAGCGGCAAGGTTTTTAAAATCTTCTACGTTAGAAACTGGCTCAGTTTCGCAAGCTAAGGCAAGTACTTTAGCAGATGATCCGTCTTCGCTTACGTTTACTAAAACAATTCCTTCTGAGGTTTCGTTATCGGCACGTTTTGCGGCAACTTTTTGGCCCGCTTTACGTAGTACTTCTACTGCTTTTTCAAAATCACCTTCGGCTTCAACGAGGGCTTTTTTGCAATCCATCATTCCGGCACCGGTTTGTTGACGTAATTTATTAACGTCGGCAGCTGTAATATTCATTTTTAGAAATTTTTATTTTATGATAAATTTTTAAACCGAATAGCCCAAAGCAATGCTTCGGGCTATTCGGAGAATTATATTTCAACGATTAGCCGTTATTAGGCTTTTTCATCTTCTTTTGTTTCTGTAACCTCAGCAACAGCTTCTTTCACCGCTTCAACAACTGGAGCAACAGTTTCTTCAACTGCCTCAACAACTGGTGCAACTACTTCTTCAACCGTTTCAACTACCTCAGCTACTGTTTCTTTAACTGCTTCAACAACTGGAGCGGCTGCTTCTTCTTTAGCGGCTGCTTTTTCAGCTTTGGCAGCAGCTCTCGCTTCTGCTTTAGCATCATCAGCGGCACGCTTTTCGTCAACGGCACGTTTAGCTGCTTCGGCTTCCGCCTGTGCTTGCTCTTCTTTATCTTGCTTTCTTTCCATGATACCTTCTTCCATGGCTTTACCAATGGCGAGGGTCAAAAGAGAGATTGATTTGTAAGCATCGTCATTTGCTGGAATTGGATAGTCAATTGTCTCAGGGTTTGAGTTGGTATCACAAAGGGCAATGATCGGAATACCCAAACGCGTTGCTTCCGCAACTGCAAGGTGCTCACGCTTTACGTCAACGATAAATAGAGCAGAAGGCAAACGTGACATTTCTACCACACCACCTAATAAACGCTCTAATTTGATACGCTCACGCTCCATCATCAAACGCTCACGCTTGGCGATGTTTTTTGCGGTTGCTTCGTCAGAAAGCATACGCTCAATATTGCTCATTTTCTTCAACGACTTCTTGATCGTTGCGTAGTTTGTAAGCATACCTCCCAACCAACGGTCAGTAACGTAAGGCATTTTCAAACGACGAGCTTCTTCCGAAACAATTTCCTGAGCTTGTTTTTTTGTAGCCACAAACATAATTTTCTTGCCCGAACGGACAATTCCTTTCACAAACGCCTGAGCTTGCTCTAAGCTGCTCAACGTTTTGTTAAGGTCAATTACGTGGATTCCGTTCTTCTCCATGAAGATGTACGGAGCCATGCGTGGATCCCATTTACGGGTAAGGTGGCCAAAGTGCACACCTGCATCTAATAGTTCTTTGTATTCTACTTGTGCCATTACAAATGGTTTTTATAAAAAGTTAAAAAATATGAAATACGCAGCACCCCACGTCGGCAACAACAAGTAGGGTCTGGACAAAATAGTTAATAGTTAATGGTAAATAGTTAAAAGCGACTTGAGCACTGATAACTTTTTACCATTAACCGATAACCGTAAAATAATATTAACGCTTCGAGAATTGGAAACGCTTACGAGCTTTCGCACGACCGTACTTTTTACGCTCGACCATACGAGAGTCACGGGTAAGGAATCCTTCTTTCTTCAATACTGGGCGGTTCTCGCCGTCAGATTCTACTAACGCACGTGAGATTGCCATACGGACAGCTTCCGCTTGACCGCTGATACCACCGCCACGAACGTTTACTTTAACGTCGAATTTGCCAGTATTTTCAGAAATATGAAATGCTTGGTTTACAATAATTTGCAAAACCTCGGTAGGGAAATAAACGGCAAGGTCACGGTTATTTACAGTGATAGTACCGTTACCGGGCTTCATGTAAATACGAGCAACTGCGGTCTTTCTTCTACCTATTGTGTTGATTACGTTCATGATAAATTAAATTAAGTGTCTTGATAATGGAAATTACAATTTGACTTCAATTGCTTTCGGCTGCTGTCCGGCGTGAGGGTGCTCAGTACCTACATATACAAATAGGTTTCTGTATTGCTCACGACCCAAACGAGTTTTTGGCAACATGCCTTTTACGGCCATTTCCACAACCCGACGGCCATCTTTTTCCATCATCATCCGTGGAGTAGCAAAACGCTGACCTCCTGGATAGCCCGTATGACGTACATACTGCTTGTTGTTCATTTTCTTACCCGTAAAACGGATTTTCTCGGCGTTGATAACAATCACATTGTCTCCGCAATCTACGTGTGGCGTAAAATTTGTTTTGGTTTTACCACGTAAAATTGCCGCAATCTGGCTGCATAAACGACCTAACACCAAATTCTCGGCGTCAACTATAACCCATTCCTTATTAACCGTATTTTTGTTGGCAGAAATGGTTCTGTAACTTAAATGTTTCACAGTATTAATTATTTAATGTTTTAAAACATCGGTAAAATCGAAAAACAAGCAGCCCCCAATAGCTTTTTGCTTCCGTCAAATAACCTTTTTTTATAAAGCTGTAAGGTGCTGAAAACCAGCACAGAAAGCATCTCGGAACAGATACTTAGCGTCAGCCTGATATTTCCTCCGTAGCACGGGCGACTACGTGAGGGCGTAATTTGGGGCTGCAAAGATAGTGATCTATATTTTCGTAAACAATAGATAATCAAACGTTAATGAAAAAACTTTAACGGCTTGCGGCTAACAAAGTCCGTTTCGGGTTTGTTGTCCTTTTTCAAACACCACGCTGTTATATACTAAGCGAAATGCCGTAATTTTGTGGCGTTTTTATTAAAAATACTCATTAGTCGATCTTTCCGAAGAAGAAGTTAAATACAAAATCTACATGAAAACCCATTTTCTGCAAGTCAAAGAAGTTATAGCTGAAACGCCCGATGCCGCTACCATTGAATTTTGGCACCCGTTGAGCGAACAAATAAAATACAAAGCAGGGCAGTTTGTGACCGTTATTGTTCCCGCTGATGAGGGCAAAAAAGTTCGCCGGAGCTATTCGATGTCCACTTCACCCCATACAGATACCGCCGTTGGCATTACCGTAAAAAGAGTTCAGAACGGACTGGTTTCTAATTATTTGCTTGACAATGTCAGCAAAGGCGACTTTATAGAAGTGATTGAGCCGATGGGTAATTTCTTCCTCGAACCCGATGCCGATAAAGCACGAAATATATTTCTGATTGGCGGGGGAAGCGGAATTACTCCGCTGATGTCGATTGCGAAATCGGTCTTAAAAATGGAACCGAAATCCCGTATTTCACTGCTCTACGGAAACCGTACGGAGGAGTCGATCATTTTCCGTCACAAAATTATTGAGATGGAAATGGAGTTTAAAGACCGTTTTCGCGTCCGTCAGGTTTTGAGTCAGCCAAGCAAAGGTTGGCCCGAAGAGCGTGGTAGAATTACCCGTGCCTCTGTGGTGTATATGATGAAAAACTTTGACGTTGATTTTGCAAAAGACGAATTTTACCTCTGCGGGCCGGAAGGAATGATGGACGATGTAATCGGTATTTTAGAAAGCTATGACGTTGATAAGGCCCGCATTCATAAAGAAGGGTTCAACGCTCCGGTGATGGGCGAAGAAATGCAGCAAGAAGTGGACGAGTCAGTAGTAAAACGTAAAATTACGGTTCATTACGAAGGCGAAACACACGTATTTGACGTTG
>JANQUM010000097.1 GCA_030731175.1 Spirosomataceae bacterium | reverse complement strand
TGTTTTGTTGGATATTGACCCCGGCATGACCAAGGGCAAAGGCCCGATTCAGCTACTGGCTGAGATTCCGAATTTCGTTATGAATTTAGACCCGAGAGCTACTGTAATTGGGGTTGTAAGTTTAGCCGTTATGATGGGCTGGCCTTACATTAAAAATGTGTATATTAAGAAAATACCTGCTCCCCTAGTGGTTTTGATGATCGCAATTCCGGCAGAACTTTACATGGATTTCCAACACACTGAACCCGCTTACGCACTGGTTCACATCGGAAATTTGATGGAAAACGTAAAGGTGAACGTAGATTTTGGAGGCTTTGCACAAACGGGTGCATTTATAAAATACGTAATTATGTTTGCCTTGGTAGGCACGCTGGAGTCGCTGCTGACCGTAAAGGCGATTGATATGGTAGATCCGTACAAGCGTAAATCAGATGCTAATAAAGACCTAATTGCGGTTGGAATTGGAAATACAATTGCCGCTATTTTGGGTGGTTTGCCCATGATTTCAGAAGTGGCACGTAGCTCTTCAAACGTAAATAACGGAGCAAAAACCCGCTGGGCAAACTTCTTTCACGGCTTCTTTTTATTAGCGTTTTTATTGCTTGCATCGCACCTCATTGAGATGATTCCGAATACTGCTTTAGCTGCTATGCTTATTGCAGTGGGTATCAAACTTGCCCACCCCAAAGAGTTTTTTCAAACATTTAAAATCGGGAAAGAACAATTAGCCATCTTTTTAGTAACCATCTTCTTTACGCTGTTTGAAGACCTATTGGTCGGTATTTTTGCGGGTATGTTGTTGAAAATGATCATTCACCTCTTTAACGGCACACCAATTACGTCGTTCTTCAAAGCTCCAACACTTGTTTCGTTTAACAATAATAAGTATTTGGTTGAAATAGATAAAGCCGCAATATTTACGAATTTTTTAGGTATCAAACGTAAACTTGATGCAATACCTCCAGGATTTGATGTGACTATAGACCTGAAAAATACCAAATTGGTAGATCACAGCGTGATGGAAAATCTACATCATTTTCAACACGATTATGAAAACGAAGGTGGCGAAGTTCATATCATTGGACTTGAAAATCACACCGCAGTATCTGACCACGAGCTTGCCGCTCGTAAAAACAAAACTCGTAAAGTTTAATCAGCTTTAAAGTAGCTACTTTAATGAAAAAGTTGATAAACAAACTGTGGCTTTTAGTGGCTGTATGCTGCTTTGCCATGCCTCAATATACGTTTTCTCAGGGTTTTAAAAATAGCAAGCTATATTTAAATGAAGACGGATCGCACTACGTAAAATTTGCTATGACGGGTCAGTTTTGGCTCAGAAGTGGCAATTATAATCCAGGAACTACCATTTTTGGTTACCCTAAAAGTAGCGGAACAGACATCGGAATTCGCCGTTATCGAGTTCAATTTTTAGGACAACTCACTGACCACGTATTTTTTTACAGCCAGTTTGGCGAGAATAACTTCAATAGTATTTCTGACCGAAAACTTGGCTTTTTTGTCCATGATGCAATGGGAGAATACAGCGTTGTTAAAACCAAACTGTCGCTTGGGGGCGGTTTATCTGCTTGGAGCGGGCTGTCTCGTTTTGCTTCGCCGTCTGTTGGTACAATTATGGGCATTGATGCTCCGCTTTATCAGCAATCAACCAACGATGTAACCGATCAGTTTTTAAGGAAACTATCCGTTTTTGCGAAAGGTAAATTAGGAAAACTTGACTACCGCGTTTCGATGGCTCAACCGATGTCAATTCAGAAGTCAGCGAATTACAATGCTGCTATTTCACCGATTGCAAGTTTCTCAGGAAAACCTCCACAAATGCAATGGAACGGCTATTTCCAATACCAATTCAAAGATCAGGAATCGAACCAAACTCCGTACATGACGGGTACCTATTTGGGCACAAAAAAGGTCTTTAATATTGGGGCGGGCTTTGTTTATCAGCCGCAAGCAATGTGGCAACAGGCTGAAAATAAGGTAGATACGCTTTACAGTAATTTGTTGCTGCTATCGGCGGATGTCTTTTACGATGCTCCGTGCGGTGATAAAGGCGAAGCAATTAGTGCTTACGCAAGTATCTCGAAAAATGATTTTGGCCCTAACTATACTCGTAATTTAGGTGTGATGAATCCGGCAAACGGTTCTAACCAAAAGAGTATTCTAAACGGCGGCGGAACAACGTTCCCTGATTATGGAACGGGTACGATTTTGTATGCCCAGGTAGGGTATAAGTTAAAAAATGACCTAATCGGGAAAACAACATTGATGCCCTATGCTTCCTTGCAGCATTCGAATTACGAAAGACTGGATCAACCGATGAATTTTTATGACGTAGGTGTAAATTGGCTGTTGGGCGGAGGGCATACCTCTAAACTGACATTGGCGTACCAAAACCGACCGGTTTATCAACTTTCAGATACAGGCAGTACTTCCATCATAGATCGAAAAGGGATGGGCTTATTACAGTATCAAGTTTTTTTTAACTGATACAAATCATCACCGCCCGAATAATTTTTATCGTGATTGGGGCGGTGATGTAAACCTGAAAAATAATAATTATCATGTCAACTACAACACATCACTCGGCGGTCGAAACGGGCGTTTTCGATGAAGAGCATACCTTACATATTTTATCTCATTTTCTTCCGGCTCAGTCGCCACTGAAAGATTTCGTGCATCACAATACGCTACACGCTTTTCAGGAGCAGCAATTCTTTCAGGCAATAAAAAATGCTTCAAGTATTTTTGGTTACAAAACGTCGCTGTCGTTACCCGCTTTTCGTAAAAAATACAAGAATGGGGCAATAAATGATGCCGTTATTGACCGTATTATTTCGGAGAAAAAAGGAGATGACTCCGTTTCAGAATGGCGAGAAAAACTAATCGTAACTTCTTATGATACAACCATTTATCAAAAAGTAGGAAATCTGCGAGCAACGTGGAAAAAGAAATATAAAACCGACTTAGATGCGTTGGTACACACCACGCTTTTTAAGGTAATCAATAGTTACCTTGATCAGGGGGTTTCGCTATGGCGATTTCCAGAAACCGATTTGAGTTTCTTAAATTCGGTTAAGAAAATGGAGGAAAACTCGTTCTCAAGTTTCTTCAAAACCAAACGAGCGAAAGCCTTTTTGATGCGTGGAAATATCGAAATTCAAGAATTACTGGAAATCATTGTTCACGAGGAAAGTTACTACGAAAACTACCTGATTGATCAGCAGTTTGCTCACCCCGGTTATTCTGGAATGGTCAGCGTGGTAGAACACAACCCCAAAACGTTGCTCGATTCACGAAAGGTTACACTTAAAGAGTTTATAATCTTTGAACTACTCCTCGAAATCGACGCTCTTGACGCAAAATTTGGTGAAACTTGGATTCCGATTGGGCTCCATACCGACGAACCTTCCGAAAATTTATTCGCTCAAAATGACTTTACGGAGTTAGACGAAGTATTGCAATTGTGGCAATTATCAATGGAATGGACGTTTTACGACCAAGTGCTTGCTGGGCTTTCGTATAATAAAGCCCAAGCTCCAAAACGGAGCACCAACTCGTTTCAAGCCTTGTTTTGCATCGACGATCGCGAGTGTTCTATCAGGCGATACGTAGAACAAAACGATGCAAACGCTAAGACTTTTGGCACGCCCGGTCACTTCGGTTTAGAGTTTTATTTCAAGCCCGAACACAGCAAATTTACCACTAAAGTTTGTCCCGCTCCGGTTACGCCGGCTTTTGTTATTCAAGAATTTGAAACTAATAAAGTTCAGAAAAAGGAAATTCACTTTTCGAGGCACGCAAACAGTATTTTAGGTGGTTGGATTTTCACGCAAACGGTGGGCGTTTTCTCAGCATTTAGAATGTTGCGAGACATCTTTAGACCCACAAACAGCCCGTTGGCAACGTCGTCTTTCAGTCATATGGACAAAAACTCGACGCTCACCATTGAGCATAAGGGAGCTTTTGACGCAGACGGATTGCAGATTGGTTTCACGTACCAACAAATGACCGACCGTGTAAAAGCGGTCTTGAACAGCATCGGTTTGGTTTCAGATTTTGCACCGTTGGTTTATCTTATCGGGCACGGGGCAAGTAGCGTCAACAATACTTATTATGCTGGCTATGATTGCGGTGCTTGCTCTGGCAGACCGGGCTCGGTAAATGCTCGTGTATTTGCCGCAATGGCCAACCATCCCGAAGTACGGAAACTGCTTGCCGAGAGCGGAATTGTGATTCCAGAAAGTTCGCAGTTTATTGGTGGTTTGCATGACACTACGCGTGATGAGGTTGAGTTTTACGACGAAGATTTGCTTTCTGCAATCAACCAAGAAAAACACGAAGCCAATAAGCCAGTTTTTGCGAAATCGTTAGACGAAAATGCTCAAGAACGCTCCCGAAGATTTGTGTCGATTGACTCTTCTAAATCTTTGAGCAAAGTACACGAAGATATTAAAAAACGAGCCGTAACGCTTTATGAGCCACGCCCTGAGTTAAATCATGCTACAAACTGCTTGTGTATTGTTGGTAAACGAAGCCTAACTTATAACCTGTTTCTTGATCGGAGGGCATTTATGAATACCTACGACTGGCACAACGATCCCGAAGGAAATTTCCTGCTCAATATTTTGAATGCTGCCGCTCCAGTTTGCGGAGGAATCAACCTTGAATATTATTTTTCAAGGGTAGATAATTATAAGTTAGGAGCGGGGCCAAAACTGCCGCATAATGTCATGGGGTTAATTGGCGTTGCTAACGGAATTGAAGGAGATTTAAGACCCGGATTACCAACGCAGATGACTGAAATGCACGACCCGCTCCGGTTATTGATGGTCATCGAACACTTTCCAGAAGTTGTGCTAAATACGATTCAGAAAAACCCCGCAACCTACGAATGGTTCGCAAATCAGTGGGTAAACTTGGCAATTATTCACCCGACAACTAAAGCGATTTCGGTCTTTGAAAACGGTGAAATGCGAAGCTACGAGCCCTTGATTCGGGAAGTGCCTACTTTTTTAAATTTCTCGGACGAAATCCTTTCTTCAGCCGATAACATTAAAGTTAAAAACATCGCATGAAAAACTTTTTAATACAGGCACTACCGTTCGTTTTTTTAGTGCCATTCGCCGGATTTATTTTAAGCTTGTTTTTTTCGAGAACGAACGAAAAAGGCATTTCTCGCACCGCAATTTTTACGGCTTCATTACAGTTGATTTTAGCCGTAGCCATTACTGCTGCGTGGTTTATGAACGGCACAGAAGACATTTCGGTTGCTGAAATTGTGCTCTACCAAATGCATGGCTACGAGTTTTTGATTGATTTATATTTAGACGCCCTTACAGTTACATACATGCTTGTTGGTGCAATTATCAGCCTACTGGTGATTGTTTACAGCAGCTTTTACATGCACCAAGAGTGGGGCTACCGTCGGTTTTTTAGTACGGTTTTGTTCTTCATAATGGGCTATAATGCCACCATAATTGCGGGTAATTTCGAGACCTTGTTTATCGGTTGGGAAACGCTCGGTATTTCATCTTTTTTACTAATTGCGTATTACAGAGATAGGTATTTACCCGTAAAAAATGCAGTAAAAGTTTTTTCAATTTATCGCCTTGGTGATATCGGAATTATATTGGCAATGTGGCTCAGTCATCAATTATGGCACGAAAACATTACGTTTATCAAATTACATAATACAGAGTTGGTACACGAGCATTTGATTAGTCACTCCTTTTTAGGATCGGCTATTGCGTTATGTATTTTATTTTCGGCTGTTTTGAAATCGGCTCAATTTCCGGTTTCGTCTTGGTTAGCGAGAGCTATGGAAGGGCCAACGCCCTCAAGTGCCATTTTTTACGGCTCGCTTGCCGTTCACTTTGGCGTATTTTTACTACTTCGTACGTTTCCTTTTTGGGAAGAACAAACGGGTGTTCGTGTTTTAATTGTGATGGGTGGGCTACTGACCTTCATCATTGCAGGGCTTACCGGGCGTGTCCAGTCGTCCATCAAAGCACAAGTGGCATATGCATCAATTGCCCAAATCGGGTTGATGTTTATTGAGGTCGGGCTAGGTTTGCAAACCATCGCCTTGATTCACTTTGCCGCAAACGCCTTTTTACGCACTTATCAATTGCTCATTTCGCCGTCTATTGTGGCGTATTTGATAAAAGATCAATTCTATAATTATCAGCCCGTTGTTGAAAAACCAGTAACTAATAAGTGGGTAAATACCATCTATATGCTGGGGCTTAATGAGTGGAATTTTGACAGTTATATGTACAAATACCTGTGGAATCCGCTGAAGAGTTTGGGAAATGGACTGAACCTTATTTCCGAAAAAAATGTCTATAGATTATTTCTTCCAATGTATATTTTAGGAATCTACTTAGCTTTTAATCAGGATGTTATGCCGTTTGAGTTAAAGCAGTATCTACCTTCGTTTTTTGCGATGATTGGCTTATTTATGGTGTTAAAATCTTTTACCGAACGTAAAAGTGCGGGAGTTGCTTACAGTTTGATTATTCTCAATCATCTCTGGATCGCCTTGGCGATTTCGTTTAACGATAGAATCAACTTTGAACACCTTTTCTTTTACCTTAGTGGCGTGGTAGTTTTTGGTTTGGTTGGCTACTTAACTTTACACCGTCTAAAGAAATTTGAAGGGCGAATTTCGCTGGAAGAATTTCAGGGTCATTCGTTCGAACACCCAAAACTCACCATCGTGTTTTTTATTGCTTGTTTAGGTTTGGCGGGCTTTCCGATTAGCCCAACATTTATCGGTGAAGACCTTATTTTTAGCCATATACAACGCACTCAGTTGTTTTTGACGCTTTTTGTATCGTTGAGTTTTATCATTGATGGCATTGCACTCATTAGAATTTACGCTCGATTATTTCTTGGGCCGCACATTAAAACGTACCACGAAACAGCCCACCGTAGTTCGTAAAAATAGATTTTTATCAGGGTTTTAATTGCAATATAGAGGAGTATCGGTTGGTGCTCCTTTATTTCTTTTATTGAACGAATTGGAGATAGTGTTGAAATATTTAAAGCAAAAGCCGTATTTTTGCCTTTGTTTCATTAATAAACTGATACTATGCCAAGTACAAAATTTGCCGGAATCGGCTTTTACGTTCCCGAACAAGTTGTTACCAATAAAGACCTGACAAAATACATGGATACCTCGGACGATTGGATTCGGGAACGCTCAGGGATAGAAGAAAGACGCTACGGGAAAAAACACGAAGAAACGCCTACTACCATGGCGGCAGCCGCTGCAAAAATTGCCTGCGAGCGTGCCGGAATTACCGTGGAAGAAATTGATTTCATTGTCTTTGCTACGCTCAGTCCTGATTATTATTTTCCAGGTTGCGGCGTATTGCTGCAACGTGAACTCGGAATTACAAATACCGAAATTGGAGCGTTGGATATTCGTAACCAATGCTCAGGGTTTATCTACGGTTTATCCGTTGCGGATCAATTTATCAAGTCAGGGATGTACAAAAACATCTTGCTTGTAGGAGCAGAAATGCACTCAATGGGCCTTGATTTTACTACTCGTGGACGTAACGTTGCCGTTCTATTTGGAGACGGAGCTGGAGCCGTAGTATTACAACCAACCGAAGAGGAAGGAAAAGGCGTTTTGACTACGCACCTGCACTCAGACGGCACCCACGCCGAAGAGCTGTCACTGCTTTCGCCGGGTTCTCACGGTGGTTATCATTTTGAAGATAAAGACAAATTCGGATTCCCGACGGAGGAAGAAGCACCACTCGGTGAAATTTTTGTGTACGATAATTTACTCGAAAACAAAACGTATTATCCGTACATGGATGGGCAATTAGTTTTCAAAAAAGCCGTGACCAAATTCCCCGAAGTTATCATGGAAGCATTGGCAAAAACGGGTTATGAAACCACCGATATTGACATGCTCGTGCCACATCAGGCAAATCTACGCATTGCCCAATTTGTGCAACGTACGCTCAAATTACCGGATGAAAAGGTTTACAATAATATTATGAAGTACGGAAACACCACCGCCGCTTCTATTCCGATTGCACTCTGCGAAGCGTGGGAACAAGGAAAAGTTAAGGAAGGCGATTTGGTTTGCCTCGCTGCTTTTGGAAGTGGCTTCACTTGGGGCTCGGCGTTGATTCGTTGGTAAGTCTTAGTTAATAGGTTGATTGGCTTTTACGCTTTTGAATATTTCAAAGCCCCGTTACGCAGAATGTGTAACGGGGCTTCTGTTGTTTAGGGTTAACTATTTTCTTATTCCGTTACCGCCCGAATGCCACTATCCTCAATCGTAATTAATCGCTGTTTGTAAAGCGTTCCTACGGCACGTTTGAAATTCTTTTTGCTCATTTCAAACGTCGTTTGAATTTCGGTTGGATTTGATTTATCGGTGAAAGGCAGGAAGCCACCTTGCTCTTTGAGTAGCTGCAGAATTTTCTCGGCGTTTGGCTCCATTGCTTTGTAGGCAATTGGCTGCAAGATGCAGTCCACCAGAAAATCGGGTCGAATATTTTTTACATAACCTTCCACAGTATCTCCCCAACCAATTGGCTGAAAAATTTCGTTGTGGTAAATAATGCCTCGGTGTTCGTTATTTATCACCACTTTAAAGCCCACATCAATGCTTTCGTAAAGCAAAAGGGTTACTTTTTCGCCTTCCTCAAATTTCATAAATTCGTCGTTATTCAGAAATTTATGCACTTTGGTTGATCCCGCAAGGCGTTGCGAGGCTTCGTCTAAATAAACTCTGACAATTACGTAATCTCCGGGATTGATGCGTTCGCCTTGTTCCCGAAACGGAATAAGCAAATGTTTTTCTAAACCCCATTCGGCAAATGCTCCGATGTCATTTACATCAAAAATGCGTAAACAAGCGAATTGGTTTACTTCGGCGGCGGGTTTTAGCGTGGTGGCAATTGGGCGTTCGTCGTAGTCTTTGTACACAAAAACCGTAATTTCCTGACCCACTTCGGCATCGTCAGGAATGTATTTGTGCGGAAGCAAGACTTCGTCGCCTTCTTCGTTTCCAAGAAAAAAACCGACGCTCGTGCCGCGTAATATTTTAAGGGTATTTTGTTGTCCGAGGTGTAGCAAGGCTTCTGAGTTTGTGAATGAGTAATTTAGTGAATTGGCAAACGCGTAAAACTTTCCACGCCTTTCATTCTGTAAAGATACCTGATTATTGCTTTCTCTCCACAAATTCCTGAAAAGCCTTTAGCAATACCCACTGGTTGGTTGCCCGCTCAAAATTGTGATTTAGGTATTTTATGGGGTAGTAGATATCGTTATTGAGGTAATCAGTTAGAAAACGAATTCCCTGCATATAAATCATAAATTCACCACCAAAGTTGAGGTGTATCTTCTCGGTTTCGGTCAAAACTTCGTCAAGTTTTTCTAAGTAGCCTTTACAGATAGCTTCGTA
>JANQUM010000096.1 GCA_030731175.1 Spirosomataceae bacterium | reverse complement strand
GTTATGGCGTTCCGACGGGAGGGTTATAAAAAATTAGATGTTAAATTTAGTGAATTGTGGGAAACGCTGGCTTGGCCGGGCTTTCAGAAAGTTGCCGCTAAGTATTGGCAAACCGGATTGGGCGAAATGTACCGCTCGTTTTCAAAAGGAGCGTTTACCAAAGCTTTACAAGAATTGATACCCGAAATACAAGCCGATGATTTGATTCCCGGCGGAGCAGGCGTGCGGGCTCAGGCATGCGACAGAACCGGAGGTTTACTCGATGATTTCGCGATCATTGAAAACGAACAAGCAATAAACGTACTTAACGCTCCCTCACCCGCTGCAACCTCGTCGTTATCAATTGGTAATGCGATTAGTGAAATGGTTTTGAAACGGATTTAAAATATTCAAACTACCTCTTTTTTCAGAAACAGTTTGAGGTAATCTCCAATTTCCTGCAAAACGGCGGGGTTTGCTCCCATACCGAAGTGGCTGCTCCTAACCTCTCTGCTTTCATGAAGTGCGTCTTCAAAATTTTCTTTGCAGGCTTGCCACGGTACGATACCGTCTTTTTTAGAATATAGGCACAACGTAGGTACAATTGCCGGAACGGGAAGTTGAGCAGTGAAATCTGCGTCAATATCTGCTTCATTATTAAGTAGGTTGAAAATCCATTTTGCGTGATTCGGAGCTTGAATATTAGCAAACGGGCTACCTACGGTTATTAAGCATCGTACTTTTTCGGGCAATTGTTTGGCAACTTCTCTTGAGAAAATACCACCCATACTCCAGCCAATAAGTATCACTTTTTGTCCGGTAGTTTCGCTCAATTTCTCCACTTTTACTCGCAAGTCTTCGAGGCTTTTCATCCTGCCGAGATTCATACCCATTTCCCAGCCCTGAACGGCAAAACCTGATTTTTGTAAAAATTTACGTAAAATCGTTGTTGCCCAATCGGTGCTAAGCAAGCCAGGTACTACCATGACCGGAATACCTCGACCAATATTTTTGTATCCCTTTTTTTTAATAAAAAAATAGCCTTTAAACGTTTCGACTATTGCTCGAAAGACTTCAGTAAAATGCAAAAACCAGCTTGGTTTCTTAATTGATTCGTTCATTTAGTACTTTTCTAAAAAATTGGTTTGCCTCGAAGTGCTTTTTTCTCTGCGTGGCTCTTTTTGTCTTTCAACCGCTCTTGTATTGCCGCTTTACTTGGCTTTGTTGCTTTACGTTTTTTCTCTTCTTTCAAAGATTTCCGTAAAAGTTTGATGAGTTTTTTTACCGCCAGTTCCTTATTTTTAAGCTGACTTCTACTCGCCTGAGAAGTCAGAATAATAACGCCTTCTGATGTTAATTTAGATTTCAAACGAGCAAGCAATTTCGCCTTTATTTCTTCCGAGATTAGCTTTGAGTTCGGAATATCGAAACGGACTTCTACTTTTGTTTCAACTTTATTTACGTGCTGACCGCCCGCCCCACCACTGCGGGAAGTCTGAAACCGAAACTCAGGGGTGAGATTCGGTAATTCTGAACCGTTAAGAACAATCGTTTTTTCCTCGCTCACTTTTTTCGCTTTTTCTTTTTCGGAACAAACTCTTCTCTGTCCCGTAGTTTTTTATCGTCCACTTTTCGGTTCAAAAATTCGTTAATTTTATCCATGTCATAATTCATCTGAATCTCACCGAACGAATTTATTTCAATATCGAAACCCGCCAATTCTTCGTGCACCCGGGGTTTTGCGTCTTTATCTTCTTTATTCTTTGCCATAATTTTTAGTTTTAACGTTAATACGTTTTTAAATTTTATCTGAAATTCAAGCTTTCTACTTCTACAACCAACCAAATTTCAAGTAGTTCCCTCAGGTA
>JANQUM010000095.1 GCA_030731175.1 Spirosomataceae bacterium | reverse complement strand
TCCCAAGCCTTTGGCTACTTCACTAACGGTTAAGCCGTTTTCAACGATAAACTCTTCCTTTAGTACCTCTCCCGGATGAATGGGTGGCAAATTTCTCTTTAACATTTTATCTATTTATTAATGGTAATCTAAAAAATCAACCTCTTGTATATTCTGACCATCAAACTGAAATATTATACGGTAGTTTGGTGTAATACTAACGGACCAAAATTCAGATAAACCGCCTTTCAGTTTATGAACACCACTTCCCATCGCCAGTATATCTTCTACGCATGATATAGAATCTAATATGTCGAGTATTCGATTAATCTTTCTCAAATATTGAGAAGGTAGCTTTGAACCGTTTCCTTCGGTGTAAAATTTCAGTAACCCTTTATGGCGTATTGATTCTATCATTTTAGTTTGATATGTGTAATGTTACGCATATCACTTTGGTTGTCCAACTATTTATTTGAAAAAGTTTTGCAGTAATTTTTAAGATATTATAAATTGTTAATAGTAAGTGTTTTATGAAATTTACTGGAAAATATTTTAATTAATGTTTGGAACATTGATGTTTGTAACTTTATATTTGCATTGTCATTAAAACAAAGACAAACCATTCACAATTAAACAATTCAAATATCATGACAGCATTTACAGTACCAACCAAAAACGAAGTTTCAGAAAACAACCAAGCAATCTTCGCTAACTTAGAAAAGGGCTTGGGTTTCGTACCAAACCTTTACGCCTATTACGCAAAAAACGAAACGGCTTTAGGAGATTACTTAGCTCTGCAAAACCGCAAATCGACGTTGAAAGCAAAAGAACGTGAGGTAATCAATTTAGTAACGAGCCAAGTGAACGGCTGTCAGTATTGCCAAGCCGCCCACACCGCTTTAGGAAAAATGAACGGCTTCACGGACGAACAAATCATCGAAATCAGACAAGGCGGAGCGGCATTTGATGCTAAATTGGACGCTTTGGCAATCTTTACTAAAGCAGTGGTAGAAAATCACGGAAAAGTAGCGGATGACGTAAAAGCATTATTCTTCGATGCTGGATATTCCGAAGCAAATTTGATTGACGTGGTTATGGTAGTCGGTGATAAAATCATCAGTAATTATACGCACAACTTAGCTGGTTTCGCCATCGACTTTCCTGCAGCACCCGTTTTAGAAGAAGCCTTCGCTTAAAAAATTTCCCAAAATCAATGTTGCAAACACTGTATTGGCGTTTCAATTAATAACTTACTCATATTCCTCAAATAAGCCCTTCCCTCCCGTACGTACGGGATTGGGGAAGGCTGGGATGGGGTCAACACACAATCATGCCAACAAAAATATCAGCAAAACACGGAACAATCGGTTTTCAAACCATACTTTCAAACGGTCGTCACGCCATTATTGGTGACGAACCGATAAGCTCAAAAGGAACAGATTTGGGTTTCAGTCCAACAGATTTAGTACTCGCCGGATTAGCCATGTGCAAAACAGCAACGGTACGTTTCATTGCCCGTAAAAAAGGTTGGAATGTAACCGAAGTAGAGGCTCAATTAGAGCAAGTTGTAAAACGTGGACAAGACGGAAAACTGACAACGCACGTACAAGTTGCCCTCCAAATTGAAGGAGACTTAACCGATGAGCAACGAGCCGAACTTACTCGCGAAGCCGATGCGTGTTACGTTCATCGAATGCTACAAGGTGATTTCGCCATCGAGCATGCCGCCGAAAGCTTAGAACTTGAATTAGCTTAAACTTATCAAATAAACCCTTTTCCATCGTATTTGTCTGGCTTTGAGACCGCTCACGTTGGGAAAGGGTTATTTTAAAACTTAAATTTGCGTAGAAAATGGAAGATGAATGGAAACTGACAAATT
>JANQUM010000094.1 GCA_030731175.1 Spirosomataceae bacterium | reverse complement strand
TTCTTGAAAATGAACCTACACTCACACCACCCGCAGAATTAACTGGGAAGAATGTCTCACGTGTGTCATTGTAATAGTCAAATCCGTAACGAGCCGTTAGGTTAATGCCTTTGTAGATATTCCAGTTGAGTTCTGGGTTAATAATAAAGCGATAAACCGAATTAGGGTTTTCTTGCTCGTTTAGAGTCCAAGCTGGGTTGTTATATATTGGAGCAACATCACCTAAATAACGGCGATACCCACGGTGAGCGTTCAATGAAGGTACACCATTCGTGTTGTAGTATGTTCCTTTATAGTCTCTATTGTCGAAATCGGGAGATGTACGTAAATAACCTAAGTATAATCCGTTAAGGTTTGAACCTTGCTGAATCCGATTTGATTCTGTGCGGATAAAGGAAGTATTTACACGTACTTTTAATTTCTCAGTTAATTTGGTCTCGTTATTGATACGAACCGTAGAGCGACGGTAGTCAGAGCCGTTTCTGATGATACCTTTCTGATCCCAATCAGCAAAGCTCAAGTAAGTTGTGCTACCATTGTTATTGAAATTTACCCCAACAGACTTGTTCCAAGTAAAACCAGTTTGGAAAACTTGATCACGGTTAGTTTGGTTGTAAACTTCTTGCGAGTTTTTGCTCAAAATTGGGTAATAAACATTTCCCGTTTCTGACTCAAAACGTTGGTTTCCTTGACGTACTTCGTCTGCACTACCGCTACGTCCAGCAATTCTATCTCCCCAAGAGAATCCAGTATTTGGTACATATAGATAATCATACGCCTGAGATTCATTTCCTGTTAACCAATAGCGTGGGTATCCTTGCCCAAAGTCTCCTTGCTTTTCAAACTCACGATTGATAACATCCCAAGAAGTTTGGTTAGTAATGCTTACGCTAACTTTCTTTCCACCAGCATTTCCACGCTTAGTTTGAATTAAGATTACACCGTTAGCGGCACCTGTTCCCCAAACCGCAGCAGCCGCCGCACCTTTAAGGATAGTGATGTTAGCGATATCATCTGGGTTAATGTCGTTCAAACGTGATTGCTGAACAACACCGTCAGTACCGCTTCCAACACTTGAGTTTGAAACTGGTACACCGTCAAGAATAATTAATGGAGATGAGCTACCAGAAATCGTGTTCTGACCACGGATTTGGATATAAGCTCCAGCACCTGGGTCTCCTGCACTTCGTGTAATTGTTAGACCAGAAGTCTTTCCTGCCATTCCTTGAATAACGCCTGACTCACCCGAACGCTGAAGAGCGTCTGTGTCAATAAGTGTTGATGAACTCATGTCATCATCTTTTTTTCTTTCCAAACCAAGTGCTGTTAATACAACCACTTCATTTAGCATGTTGTCAGACTCGGCAAGGGCTACGTTCACAATAGAACGATTACCGATGGCAACTTCCTTTGTTTCCATACCGATAAAACTGAAAACAAGTGTTTGGTTTTTTCCGGCGGCTATGCTGAAGTTTCCTTCTCCGTCAGTCTGTGTACCTGTACTGGTACCTTTCACTTGCACAGTAACACCCGGCAATGCCGAGCCGTCACCGGCAGTCGTTACTTTTCCCGTAACTTTCGTTTGAGCGTATGTCACGCTCGCTGCTAACATAAGTAGCAACGAAAATAGTAGATTTTTTTTCATTAAAATTTAGTTTAGGTAAATAATTAAATACGTCACAAAAATATTAAGAAAATATAATAATGCCTGAATATAAGAGGGATTTTTTCAAAAAGTCAATCAAATGAATTGGACAATTGCACAATCTCGGTATAATGTGTGGAAATTGCCATTTTCCTACGCAGGAGAGCTAATAAGACGATTTTAGTTT
This sequence comes from Spirosomataceae bacterium, assembly GCA_030731175.1. GTDB lineage: Bacteria > Bacteroidota > Bacteroidia > Cytophagales > Spirosomataceae > JANQUM01. Next base: position 7,835 of record JANQUM010000094.1, on the reverse strand, counting down.
ATAAAAGAAGTACCTATTGGCCTATTTTTCCCTCAAAAAAGCCTAAAAATTATTATGCACGCAGAACAGTTGAAAATTAAACAAAAAAACAATTTCTTGAAATAATTAAATTCTTTTGCACTTAAATTCAATTTTATTTTGAGCTATTTTACTTGCTTTATCGGAATAAAACGAGCAAATAATTCTTCCGAATACCACTTTTTTTCACGGGTTTGCTTGACCACTTCGGCGTGTTCCCGTTGGCGGTAAGCAAATTTTTTGACGCTGTCTAAGTCTTTCCAAACTGAAAAAGTGGCTTGCTTTATAAAAGGTACTTCGCCAATTCCAACTGAAGTAATAAACCCTTCGGCATCGCTCATTGAACCTGCTACTTTCGGTACGTTTCGCCAAAAATCACGTGCTTTTGTGAGCCGAATGGTGGCACGGGTCATCACCGCAATTGGCCCGGTGTACGTTCTATCTGGAATCGGGTTTCCGAAAGGCTCTTTTCCGTCCCATTTACCGTGAGATTCGTAAGGAATGCAGAAGAAATCGGTGCGTTCAACTTTAAGTTTCTTCCACCAATTGCTGATAAACGAGTTTTTATTAAAATTTTGATAAGCTGCTTCATTTTCCCAAACGGTCATCAACGCCCACTGCTGCCAGTCGGGGTTAATATCAAACGTGCCGTTTTTTCCGCAGCCCATTAACTTCCAAAACGTTACCTCTCGATTTAGTAAAAGTGGTAACCGAAAGATAGCCATCGAGAGAATTCCCAAAAAGAATTTCGATTTTGAATACTTAACAACAGTAAGGGCTACAAACATGGAATGATTATTTATTGGTAAACTATGCGTTAACATTACGTTTTAAACCAAACCTTGGCAATAAGCGTATATGATTTGATTACAACACAAACACTACGTAAACACGCAATCATGAAAATCGTTAATTTATTTATTATTTTATTAATTTCTATTCAAAGTTGTTCGGCGGTAAACACGCCTACGTCCACTGCCGCTCCCATTTCGCACGATGTTTGGGATGGGCTACTTAAAAAGCACGTGGATGCTAAAGGCTTTGTTAATTACGCTGGTTTTGCAAAAGATCAAGCACAACTGAAGAAATACCTTGATTTGGTAGAAAAAAGTGCCCCGGCAAAGTCTTGGAGCAAAGACGAAGAACTTGCTTATTGGATAAATGCCTACAATGCGTTCACAATTCAGTTGGTTCTTGATAACGCCGATAAGAAAATTACAAGCATTAAGGATATTGGCAGCAAAATCAAAATACCGTTTGTAAACACCCCATGGGACGTAAAGTTTATAACCATCGGTGGGCAAAAAATGGATCTGAACAATATCGAACACGGCATTATTCGCAAGAAATTCAACGAGCCACGCATTCACTTCGCATTAGTATGTGCGGCAGTATCATGCCCACCGTTGCGTAATGAAGCATTTGTGGCGAGCCGTCTTGACAAGCAATTACAAGACCAAGGGGTAAAGTTTTTGAACGATGCCTCGAAGAATAAAATTACGGCAAACTCGGCGAAAGTCACCAAAATTTTGGATTGGTACGGCGGAGATTTCAAGAAATCAAAGCAGGAGATCATTAACGATTATTCAAAAACCAAAGTAAACAAAGACGCTTCAATATCTTACATGGATTATAATTGGGCATTGAACGGAAAATTATAAACAAATTTGCACGTTATTGATTTATGAAAGATGGAATGGCTTACTTGCCGTTCCATCTTTTTTGTTTTATTTACGTACAAAAAAATAGAAATGTCAAACGTAGTTTATTGGTTTAGAAATGACTTGCGGTTGCACGACAACGAAGCATTGGTGCGTGCCACAAATTTAGGAAACGTAACACCCGTTTATGTAATAGACAACCGCAGTTTTGCCCAGACGTCAATCGGTCATAAACGCACGGGTAAGTTTCGGGCGAAATTTTTACTCGAAACTATCGCTGATTTAAAGCAGAATTTACAAAAAATTGGCTCGGATCTCGTAATTAGAATTGGGCATCCCGAAGAAATAATTGCCGAAATTGCTCACCAAATCAACGCATCGCACGTAGTGCTTTCAAAAGAAGCCACCCAAGAAGAAACCAGCGTCGAAGCCGAGCTTTCGCAGTTACTGAAACAACACAATATTGATATCGAACTGATTTGGACAAACACGCTCTACCACCCGCGTGATTTACCGTTTCAAATGCACTTTTTACCGGATGTTTTTTCGACTTTTCGTAAAAAAGTAGAAAGCCGTTCGGAAGTAAGAGCTACCTTCCCGACGGTAGAAAACCTCGGCAAAATGGCTTCGGTGGAAAGCAAAACAATTCCGACTTTAGCAGAAATTGGATTTGAATCTTTTGAAGTTGACGAACGTGCCGTTCTTGATTTTAAGGGCGGGGAAACCGCTGGGCTGCAACGTCTGCACTATTATCTTTGGGAAAGCGATTTACTAAAAACCTACAAAGAAACCCGCAACGGGCTGGTGGGCGTAGATTACTCCTCCAAATTTTCGGCGTGGCTGAGTTTGGGCTGCCTTTCTCCACGACATATTTACGAAGAAATAAAACGCTACGAATCCGAACGAACCGCCAACCAATCTACCTATTGGCTAATTTTTGAACTCATTTGGCGGGATTTTTACCATTTCATTGCCTTGAAATACGGCGTGCGGCTTTTCAAAAGAAGCGGTATCAAACACGACATGGTTAAGGAGTGGAATCAAGACCAAAGAGGTTTTAATAAATGGGTGAACGGCGAAACGGGCGTTCCGTTTATTGACGCAAACATGCGGGAATTTAAAGAAACGGGTTTTATGTCGAACCGTGGACGACAAAACGTGGCGAGTTTCTTGACCAAAGACCTCGGAATTGAATGGTGGTGGGGAGCAATGTACTTTGAAAGTTTACTCGTAGATTATGACGTGTGCAGCAACTGGGGTAACTGGAATTACGTTTCGGGAATTGGTAATGATCCACGCGAAGACCGTTATTTTAACATCACAAAACAAGCAACAAATTACGACCCCGAAGCGGAATATATGAAATTGTGGCTTCCTGAACTAAAAGACGTTCCTGCCGACAAAATAAACGAAGTTGGATTGCTCAGCCAAGCCGAACAGAAACAATACGGCGTTCAAATTGGCGTAGATTACCCAAACCCGTACGTTGATGTTAAAAAATGGCGAAAGTCTGCCAAATGGTAAAACGTCCGCTTATCACGGACTGGAATTGCTTTTCGCTGCAATTTTCATACTTTTGAACAACAAACCTTTTTTACCTCATAAAACAGAAATCAAATGAAACGTACTACCTTAATTATCGTTGTTGTCTTGGCATTATTTAGCGTTTATGGCTGCTCAAGCTACAATGGCTTGGTACAAAAAGACGAAACAGTAAACGGCTCGTGGTCTAAAGTTCAAACCCAATACCAACGCCGTGCAGATTTGATTCCAAATTTAGTAAATACCGTTAAAGGTGCGGCTGATTTTGAGAAAGAAACGCTGACGCAAGTTATACAGGCAAGAGCAAGTGCAACGGCAATGAACCTCGATGCGAGCGACTTAACTCCTGAAAATATTCAGAAATTTCAGGCGGCACAAGATCAATTAAGCGGGGCTTTGAGCCGTTTGTTAGTTTCAGTAGAACGCTACCCTGAACTGAAAGCCAACCAAAATTTCTTAGAATTACAGGCTCAACTTGAAGGAACTGAAAACCGGATATCTGTTGCCCGAAATGACTTTAACGATACTGTTAAAGACTACAATCAAGCGGTTAGGGTATTTCCAGCCGCAGTTTTTGCTGGCCTTTTCGGCTTCGACCAAAAGGGTTATTTTGAAGGAACAGAAGCCGCTCAGACTGCACCTGCGGTAGCATTTTGATATAATAAATTAAGTTTCAAACCTCGCAGGCTTTAAAAACCTGCGAGGTTTATTAACGAAAAAAAATATGTTCCTAACCGAAGAGCAACAAAAACTAATCGTGGAAGCCATCAAAGAGGCAGAGCTTGCCACTTCGGGCGAAGTGAAAGTGCATGTTGAAGAAAAATGCCCCGCCGATGATCCTGTAAAACGTGCCACCAAACTATTCAGTTACTTGGCATTGCACAAAACTGCCCAACGAAATGGCGTGCTTTTTTACCTTGCTTACGGCGACCGTAAGTTTGCCGTGATCGGTGATGAAGGAATCGATAAAGCTGTAACCGCTCTTTTTTGGGATTCTACCAAAGAAATCCTTCGAAATCATTTTGCCAAAGAGCAATACACCGAAGGCCTTTGTGCCGGAATAAATGAAGCTGGCAAGCAACTCAAAAAATATTTTCCGTATCAATCTGACGATAAAAACGAACTCTCAGACGATATCTCATTTGGATAATTAGCAAACAGCAGCATGCTGAAAAAAACACTCCTTTTCATTTCCCTTATTACACTAACCTTTTCGGTTTTCGGGCAGGACATTCCGCCACGTCCAAACCCACCGAAATTAGTAAATGACCTCGTGGGAAACTTACTTAGTGCACAGCAAATAAACGCATTAGAGCAAAAGTTAGTTAATTATAACGATACCACTTCCACACAAATAGTAGTAGTAATTGTAAATTCTGTTGAACCGTACGACATGAACACCTACGCATTAGAATTAGGGCGTAAATGGGGTGTCGGACAAAAAGGAAAAAACAACGGAATTGTGCTGCTCTGGGCTCCTGGCGACCGCAAGGTGTACATCGCCACCGGTTACGGAATGGAAGGAGTTTTGCCCGATGCCTACGCTAAACGCATCGTGGACCAGGTCATTATTCCCCGATTCAAAGAAATACAATACTACGAAGGTCTTGATGCGGGCGTTACCGCAATCATGAAATACGCCAGCGGCGAATACAAAGCCGAGCCACGAAGCAACGGCGGTGAAGACAGCATCATTCCGATTTTGGTATTTTTCATTATTATTTTCGTTTTCATTTATGTCAGTCGCAAAGGTGGCGGTGGCGGCGGTTTCAACAGTCGAGGCGGCGGTGGATTGCCTTACTCCACTTACACTGGCTGGGGACGCTCCTCCGGTAATTGGGGCGGCGGCGGATTTGGTGGTGGAAGCAGCGGCGGCGGTTTCGGCGGTTTTGGCGGCGGCTCATTTGGCGGCGGCGGAGCGGGCGGAAGTTATTAACGCCCGTTCTCCTACAGTTCAGAATGCTACTTCTACCGAAAGAAAGATTTGCAAGAAAACAACGCATCGAACCGGAATTTGCCAACTAAAAAACACATCAACACAATGACTATAGGTTTCTCTTAGAAAAATAATTAGTCGTTACATTAAACTATACCTTGAAGGTAAGCCGAAAGTACACTTGCTTTAGACTAATAAACAGCCCCCTTCGGAGTGAATCTAATCGCTCATCGCATAATTTTAGAGTAAAGGTGATTTAGATGTAATTGTGCAGCCTAAGTGCCGGCTATCATTACTTCTATTGGGACGGTTTCTGAATTAATAGATACCGTACACCGTTACGGCGAACTTGCTTTTCCTAAAGAAAACCGAATTCAAAGAAGCAATTGAGCGTCAAAAGGAAGTATTGACTACTTACGGCTGAAATTCGTAAAATATTTTTGAAAACTCCGCTGCGTCAAGCCGTAGCGGAGTTTTTTGTTTAACCCTGGTTTAAAGCCGTCCCAGATTAACGTTGCCAAATTTCGCCTCGTAAGTCTGAACTTCTTTGGGTTCAAATTCTTCAACCTCTTCAAGTATCATTTCTTCCGCCGAGTTTGCCCAATGTTTAAACGAAGAATCGGGTACAAATTCATTTAGTGCAAAGTCCCAAAATCGGCTCAGGTTAAAGTCAGATTGGGTTATTCCTGCTTTTGCTCTTACGGCATCGAGTGCGTTGCAACGCTGTTCGTAGTGATTTTTGAGCGGAATCATTAAAACTGGTTTCTGAAAATACATGGCTTCGCATACGGTCTCAAAACCTGCCGTTGTCACTACTCCACGGCAACGCTTCATGAAAGATAAAAAGAGTGTCGCGTCAAGTTTATGAAAAGTCAGATTTGGGTTGGTGTACTCTTCTGTTGGAATTTTGGGGGTAAAGCAGTGAATCCGAACCTCTTGGTTTTGATCATGCCACGCCATGATTTCCTTCGTCAGGGAGGGTTGGTTGACGTACGCTAATAAAAAATCTTCTTTGTTAACATCTGAACCTGCGTTTAAAACCTCTTGTCTGAGTAGCGGCGGAACCGTAAAAAGCTGCTTCTGAAATACGTCTGGGAAAGGCGTAAAAGATAACGCCAGCCTCTTATCTGCACCAATTGCCGTCAGGTTGCTATTGAGGTTTACCAGAGTGCGGTGCAACCAAAAACCTTTCGGATGATCAAAATTAGGGTTGAGCAATAAATATTGGTGAGCAACTGCAATAATCGGAATATTGCGATGATTGTAAAAGAAATTGTAAATTCCGCCCAAACCTTCGTAAAAATTAATAATTAAATCTGGCGTATTGGCCTTCACTTGTCGATGAATATACCGGATACTTTTTATGTAATGCCTGACTTTTGTGCAGTTTTTTCTGAGTGTTTTACGTACTCGGAGTTTATTAGTTTTTTTATCGAAAATCAGGTACGGGCTAAGAAATGGCTTCGCTTTTGGAAAACGATCCGTGAAGAATTCGGGTAGATCAGTATGTTTATTTACACCAACTAATACCTCACTAATCGTATGGCCATTCGAACGGAGTATCTGAGCCATCGAAATGGCTTGCGTCAGATGCCCACGACCTTCCCCCTGAATTATAAATGCTATTTTCATGGCAACAATTTATCTTAAAAAGAAGCAGCTACTCTTCTCAGTAATTCTGGTTTTTTGCTCACTTTTTCTTCCACTTCCTTATCTGGCTTTCTCTGCATATCCTCGTTGTAGAATTGCAACTGCCAATTGCCCTCGTAATCTTCGGTTAGTGCTGACATTGTTTCGACCCAATCGCCTGAATTCATGTAAGTTATGCCATCAATTTCCCGAATAGAAGCCTGATGAATATGTCCGCAGATGATACCATCACAGTTGCGAGATTTTGCCAACTCGGCAAGTTTTTCTTCAAAATCGCTGACATAATTTACCGCGGCTTTCACTTTTTGTTTTATTTGTTGTGAAAGCGAATAATAAGGGAAGCCCCGCCACGTGCGGTATCGGTTATATAACTTGTTGAGCCAAAGCAAAAAAGTGTAGCCAATATCGCCGAGATGGGCAAGCCATTTCATCTTTGAGGTCACGCTGTCAAATACATCGCCGTGCGTAATAAAGAATTTCTTGTTCCCCGAGCGGAGTACATAATCTCGGCGGAATTGAAAGTTACGACCAACCAAAAGTGGTACAATCTGATCCAAAAAGTCATCGTGGTTGCCCCGAATGTAAATGACTTTTGTATTCTCTTTGTCCATTTTCTTTAAAACAGCTCGAAAAAATGCGGTGTGCTTTTTTTGCCACGAACCGTATTTTCTGAGTTGCCAGCCGTCAATAATGTCGCCGTTGAGAATCAGGACATCGCAGTGGTTTTTTTTCAGAAAATCTGTGGCTTCATTTGCCTTTGAAGAAGCCGTGCCTAAATGAATATCGGAAAGCACGATAGTTCGGAATCGTTGTTTTTTCAAGCCGTAAATCTGTTTTTTGTGTCGTAGTTTCTACGATACAAAATTGCAGATTACCCGTTACGTACTGATTAACAGAATATTACGCTTTTGATATTTTTACGTACCAGCGTGTGAAGAGAATATTAAGGGGGTGTTGAAAATGTTTAGGATTATAACGGTCAGCGGCTATGAACTGTGTTTCGATGAATATCGAACATAGTTTTATAG
>JANQUM010000093.1 GCA_030731175.1 Spirosomataceae bacterium | reverse complement strand
ATAAACCCGTTTTCAATTTCTAAAGGGCTGTCGATATTTTCAACGTATAATTGCCCGGTTCCGAGCCCCTGAGGTAAATTAGAAGGATACTCCGCCGCAAACTGGCAAATAGCGTTTAGGCCAATATTTGATTCCAGAGCGGAAGTTGCCCACCAACCTACTTCAAATTGATTAGCAGCGTCAATCCACTCTTTAGAAGCTCTCAATCCACCAACTAAAGTTGGTTTGATTATGATGTATTGCGGCTGAATCTGTTTCAGTAAATTTCTCTTACCAATATAATCCGTTACGCCAATTAACTCTTCATCTAAGGCAATAGGTATAATATTCTCAGCACAAAGTTCGGTCATTTCTTCTATTTGACCGGCGGTAATTGGCTGTTCAATGCTATGGATATCTAACTTTTTATACGTTTTTAGGGCTTCACGAGCTTGATTCTTGTCGAAAGCTCCGTTTGCATCTACCCGCAGTGTAATTTGATTTTTATCAAAATTTTGTCTGATCGACTCAATAAGTTTTATTTCGGTTTCAAAATCAATTGCCCCTACTTTCATTTTTATTGTTTTATAACCTGCTGCAAGTTTTTTTGCAATTTGATCTTGCATAAACTCGGCAGAGCCCATCCACACCAACCCGTTTATTTCAATTTTCTGATGATTGGTCGCAAATTCATTATTGAAAATAATGCGTTTGCCGCCGTAATAATAATCCCAGAGGGCGGTTTCAAAACCAAATACAATTGACGGGAATTTAGTGCTAATTAACTGACCAACGATAATATTAATGTTCCACTCAAAAACCTCAACGTCAAGTAAATTGAAATTATAAATTATGTGGTTAAGCTGCTTTTCAAAGTCCGGTACGTTATCAATGCTAAGTCCGGTTAAAGGTGCGGCTTCGCCAATTCCAAAAACAGATTTCTTATCAGTATCCGAAATAATAATAAAATAAGAATCTTTTTCTCGTAAAATTCCACGCGAAGTACCGGCGTCGAACTTAAATTTGAATGTTTTCTTTATATAGGAGGCTCTTAATGACATGCTTTTAACTCAAACGAAATTTTCATGAATATTAAACGGGTATTTTTACCGATTGGATATTTATACGGTGCAATAACATCCCTCCGAAATTTTTTATTTCGTGTAAAGATATTGAAAAAATATCATCCGCCGATATTTACCTTGTCCGTGGGAAATTTGCAAGTTGGGGGAACCGGCAAAACACCCCACGTTGAATATTTAATCGAATTGCTTGAAAACGAAGAAATAGCCGTCTTGAGCCGTGGTTACGGGAGAAAAACCAAAGGTTTTTTAAAAGCTGACGAAAATAGTTCTGCAAATACAGTGGGTGATGAATCATACCAGATTTATAGTAAATATTTCAATAAGGTTAATGTGTACGTTTGCGAAGATAGGCCAAAAGGTGTTCTTGAAATAATAAAAGATTTTAAGCCATCGGTAATTTTGCTTGATGACGCTTTTCAGCATCAATATATAGTACCTCACTTAAATCTACTGTTGAGTACTTTTGAGCAACCATTTACGCAAGATGAAATGCTTCCTGCTGGTAGGTTGCGAGAATTTAAGAAAAATGCAAATCGAGCTGATGCAATTGTTATCACGAAGGAACCCGAAAATACTGACAGTAAAAGTAAAGAGCTGCTCATCAAAGAGATAAAAGTTTTTTTTGCCGATACTAAACCAATTTTTTTCTCTAAGTTCGTTTACAAAACAGTAGTCCCGTACGGGAAAAGTATGTTCGAAAAATCTTCAAAGACGGTATTGATCTCAGGAATTGCAAATCCCGAACTTTTTGTAAATTATGCGACTAAAAACTTTAATGTGATTGCTAAATATCAGTTTAAAGATCACCATATTTTT
>JANQUM010000092.1 GCA_030731175.1 Spirosomataceae bacterium | reverse complement strand
AATTTTGAGCGAAATATTGAACTCGCACTAAGTAAAATATCGGACAATGAACTACTCAAGTATTTTAAACAATTTCACAAAAACCCTTCTTGGAAAGCTCATTTACTCGAAAAAGAAACTTTAGAACGCTTCATTTCAGATTTGCATCTGATGAAAGGCTTTTCTTCCTCTTCTGCTTTTTACCAAGATAGTGGTAACGAAGAATACTTAAAAATGCTCGTTGATGGTCAGAAAAGAACGACTTCGATTATCAAAAAAATTGCATGGCAAAATTTCGGAAAATACGGTAAAAAGTGGAAGCAGTTTACACAAATTCACCGCGTGGAATTTACCGCCGAAGCATTCGAGAAAGCGATTTTAGAAATAACAAACGCTAAGCGTTTTGCTGAAATAGAAAATGAACTTCAGCTGAACGAAATAGCTATTCCTAAAAATGCGACAACGGCAGTTATTCAACTTAAAAAAGTACTACTTACCAAACAGCTTTTTGAAGAAACTAAATCAACTTTTGAAAAAAGTAAATTATTAGAAATTCAGGACTACGACACCTTTCAAGAGAATTGCTCTTTTGTATTGCAATTAATCAACGAAAGCAAGCAACTAATTGCCACCGAAAACGTGCATTTAAGCACCGAGCAAATTCTGGAAATTGAGCAGTATGAGGACGTTCGGCCACTTATTAGGTACTTAGAAAAATCGTTCGATTATTTAATTGAAAACGATCAACTTTTAGCTTCTTTTTCAGAAACAGAACGCCAATTGTTGTCAGTCGCTACGATCGAAAATACCGAGCAAATAACCGAACGAATTGAGTATAATTTGATGCAACATTGGATGAAGCACATCGAAACGCAACACCCAATCCTTCGAGGAGTCAGTACTCTCAAAATCAATCAATTAGAGTTAGATTTGCAGCAAAATATTCAGAAAAAACAAGAACTTTGCAAGGCAATTGTCTTGATGAAATTACGAGAAATTACTTACCGAAAACTCGACCGAAACCGTCTTGGAAATGTGACTACTTACCGAGAATTAGGGCATCAGGTAACCAAGAAAAGACAACTATGGAGCGTCCGTAAAATTATTGAAAACTTCAGCGAAGAACTATTCGATTTGATACCGTGCTGGCTGGCTTCGCCGGAAACGGTTTCGGCCGTTTTTCCGATTCAGAAAGAGGCGTTTGATTTGGTAATTTTTGACGAGGCATCTCAGTGTTATATCGAACACGGCTTGCCAGCAGCCTTGCGGGGAAAACAAGTAATAATTGCGGGCGACAGTCAGCAGCTTCAACCCTCAGATTTGTACCAAGTTCGGTACGACGAAGAGCAAGAGGATTCTGAACCATTACTCGAAATTGATTCGTTGCTTGATGTTGCTTCGCAGTATTTACCGCAGACGTTACTTCGTGGTCATTACCGGAGTAAATCGCTGGATTTGATTTCGTTTTCGAATCAACATTTCTACGGAAATAAACTCAACTTACTTCCTGATTATAAGCACATTAATAGCAATAAATCGAATATTAATTACTTAAAAACAAATGGCATTTGGGAAAATAACCGGAACGAAATTGAAGCCCAAAAAGTAATTGAACTTATCGCAGAAATAGACAAAAATCTGAGCATTGGCGTAGTAACATTCAACTACAAACAAGCCGAATTAATTGATTCACTACTTAGGGAAAACTCCGTTTCTCAACAAAATATTCGGGTAAAAAACATCGAAAATATTCAGGGAGATGAATTTGATGTCGTGATATTTTCTATTGGTTACGCTCCAAATAAAAGCGGCAAATTAATGATGAATTTCGGAACGCTAAATCAGCAAGGAGGCGAAAATAGGTTGAACGTGGCGGTCACGCGGGCTCGTTCGGAGATTTATATCGTTGCCAGTATTTTACCGCAAGAACTAAACGTAGAAAATAGTGCAAATTTAGGCCCGAAAATCTTGCGAAATTACCTGCAATACGCTCTTGATATTTCGGAGAAAAAGTTTGTCGCAAAACCAAATACATTTGAAGGTTTTCAGTCAAAAAATACATTAAAGAGCTATTTGCAAAAACAACCACAAGAATCTGATTATCAATTAACTGAAGAACTTCCGTTTGCGGATTTAGTCGTGAAAAAAGAAAACAATTACGAAAGCCTAATTTTAACCGACGACGGGCTTTTCTACGACAGCCCAAACAGCAAAGATGCCCACGGCTATCTACCACTTTTATTAAAGCAAAAAGGTTGGATTTTTGAGCGAAGATGGAGCCGGGGTGTTAGTTGATTTGCCCGTTTATAAATAGCGTTGTACCTTCGCTGAATCTTCTTCTAACCAAAAAAATAATCAGTATGTCAGTCATCAAATGGGGAATTATCGGAATTGGGAATATTGCCGAAAAATTTACGCAAGATTTAGCCACCGTGGCAGGTTGTGAACTCTACGCCGTTGCTTCTACAAACTTAGAGCGTGCCCAAGAATTTGCCGTAAAACACAACGCAGGTTTTGCATTCGGCAGTTATGAAGAAATTTTTAACGCCCCGGGTTTAGATGTGGTTTATATAGCCACGCCGCACGTTACGCACGCTTACTGCACAAAATTGTGTTTGGAGAAAAAAGTGGCGGTGCTTTGTGAAAAGCCATTTGCAATGAACGAAACCGAGGTAGATTCGATGGTCAAATCTGCAAAAGACAACGATACTTTCTTGATGGAAGCGATGTGGACTCGCTTTTTACCTACAACTCTTAAAACGCTCGAATTAGTTGAAAGTGGGGCGATTGGAGAAATAAAAACTATCCACGCCGACTTTGGTTTTAAAGCGGATTTTATTCCCGAACGCCGCTTATTTAACCCCAAATTGGGTGGTGGAGCTTTACTAGATATTGGTATTTATCCGGCGTATTTGTCATTACTTTTACTCGGCTATCCATCTGATATTGAAGCACTTAGCATTATTGGCTCAACGGGCGTTGACGAAACCACGTCCTTTGTTTTCCGGTACGATCAAAACGCAACTGCTGTTTTAAACTGCACCATTTTAGCGAATACAAATACCGAAGCCTGGATTTACGGAACGAAAGGAAAAATACAAATTCATTCAAGGTTTCACGAAGGAAAAAAAGTAACGCTTTTTAAGGACGACGAAACGCCCGTAGATTTTGAATTTAAGCGGGAAACCCGCGGCTACGATTTTGAAATTAGCGAAGTAAACCGCTGCCTGAACGAAGATTTGAAGGAAAGTCCGCTAATGCCGCACACAATGAGCCGAAAGTTGATTCATTTGTTAGACAAAATTCGGGCAAAAGCAGGAATTAAATAAGTTATTCCGAATCTGCAATTGGTGTAGAGCTTTGTTCTTTTTTCTTTGAATATTCTCCGGCAGCAGTAAGCACAAAGCGGATTGAGGCGTACGAGTTTTTCATTGCTTTCCTGATCTCCTCACGGTTCATCCAGCGTAACTCTTCGATGTCCTCTTCAATTTGCGGAGCCATTTTTTTGGCATTTAGGCAATCCATTTTGTACCATTTGGTACGTTTCAGCATTCGCTTGCCGTGAATCCTGTAAGTATGCCAAGTGGTGCAAACTTTTTTCTTTACCGCAACTTCTATGTTGCATTCTTCTGTGACTTCACGGGCTGCAGTTTCGCGAAATTTCTCTCCTTTATCAGCTTTTCCTTTGGGAAGATCCCATTTACCGAGGCGTTTCATAACCAACACTTTCTTCGCTTTGTTGTAAACAACGCCGCCGCCCGCCGAAATAACCTTAAAATACGACTTCACGGTTTTTTTTGCCCCTTTTTTATCCGCGACAACGAAGGTGATTGACTTGTAGTTTTTCTCTTTTTCGGAAAATGTATACAGAAAAAATTGGTCGAGCAATTCGTTTGTCGCAGCCGTAATCAACACATTACCTGTTAATGCAAAAAAACGAACGGGATCAACCTGAGCGTTTAAACTCGTATCAAACTTATTCGCCTGCAAGGCAGATAACTCATGATTGCTTACTATTCGCAGCAATTTGTTTTTGATAAATATATTCATGCCGGCGGTCAGTACCTTGAAATTGAGGTCACAAAGGAAATTTATGTTCGCGAGATTTTATAATTAATTGCAAATTTTTTCTAACTTCGGACAACTCAATGGCTCAAATTGTTTTATTTTGCATTTTAAAATAACCAGGGCTTTGCCATCTTTAAAAGCGAAGTTCCGTAATCCACTTAATGGAAGTTGTCATAATCCTTGTTCTCATCTTGTTGAACGGAGTTTTTTCGATGTCAGAAATCGCCTTGGTTTCTTCCCGAAAAACTAAACTTGAAATTGCCGCAAAAAACGGTAACAAAAAGGCTCTTGCAGCATTAAATTTATCCAATAATCCGAGCCGTTTTCTATCAACCGTTCAAATCGGAATTACGCTCATAAGTATCCTGACGGGTATTTTCTCGGGCGATCAGCTTAAAGATTACATCATCCCGTATATCGAACAAATAGATTCTTTGAGCCGCTACGCCAGCTCAGTTTCTGTGGCAATTATCACCATTATCGTCACGTTTTTGTCGTTGATTTTAGGCGAACTCGTACCGAAAAGAATCGGAATGTCATCACCCGAAAAAATAGCCACGTTCATGGTCGGGCCAATGAATGTGCTTTCCGTCATTACTTCGCCATTTATTTGGCTATTGACCATAGTCAGCGATTTCCTATTCAAACTTATCGGCATCAGCGAGTCTGACAGCTCAATCACAGAAGAGGAGATTCTATCAATGGTGCAAGAAGGAGCAACAGGCGTCACATTTGTGGAAATAGAACACGAAATTGTGCAAAACGTTTTTCATCTCGGAGACCGCCGCGTTACTTCTTTGATGACCAACAGCAACGAAGTAATTTTCTTAGATATTGAAGATCCAATTGCCGAAAATAAGAACAAGCTCATCGAATTCCGGCACTCAGTATTTCCGGTTTGTAAAGACGGGCTAAACAATGTAGTCGGTTTGCTTTACACCAAAGATTTGCTCGGCAGAAACCTTGACAGTGCGTTGAAAAATATGGAACGCATTTCGCGGGAAGCCCTTTTTATTCCTGAAAACAACCAAACTTATCAGGTTTTAGAGAAATTTCAGGGCGAACGCAAGCACTTTGGGGTTATCGTGGATGAATACGGAAATTGCCAAGGCGTAATTACCATGAATGATATTATGGACGCACTGGTGGGCGACATTTCGGAAGAAAATGAATTCGAATACGAAATAACTCCACGCGACGATGGCAGCTTTTTGATTGACGCTTCGCTTCCTTTTGATGAATTCCTGAACGAATTTGAAATTAACATCAGCAACCGCAAAGATTATAGCGGCTTCGATACGATGGGTGGTTTCGCCTTGGAAATTTTACAGGAAATACCGGACACCGGAGATAAGTTTATTTGGGAGAACTACGAGTTCGAAATTATTGATATGGATAAAAACCGCATTGATAAGATACTTGTAATGCAACTGCCCAACAGCGAAAACGAAGAAAAAAAGGAAAAATCCGAGAAGTCGAACAAGAAATCCTGATAATCAGCAGACCCGAATCCACCCTATTCAAACCGATGACCACCGCCAGAAAAGTTGCCTCCATTTTACTCGAAACCAAAGCAGTTAAACTAAGCCCAAGTAAGCCCTTTCAGTGGAGCTCAGGTTGGAAATCACCCATCTATTGTGATAATCGTATCACGCTTTCAGACGTTGAATCACGGACTTTCATAAAAAAGGCACTTTCAAAGTTAATTAAAAGAGCTTTTCCCGAAGCCGAAGGAATTGCCGGAGTTGCCACAGCAGGTATTGCCCAAGGTGCGTTGGTGGCAGATTATCTAAAACTTCCGTTTGCTTACGTTCGCCCAAAGCCAAAAGAGCACGGCATGGGAAATCAAATTGAAGGAAGAATTGAACAGGGACAAAAAGTAGTTGTCTTAGAAGATTTAATTTCTACTGGCGGTAGCTCGCTCAAAGCCGTTGAAGCACTTCGAGCGGCGGGCGTTGAGGTAATCGGCATGGTGGCTATTTTCACTTACGGGTTTAAACTTGCCGACGATAATTTTGACGAATACGGCGTTCAACTCAAAACGCTGAGTAATTATAAATTCTTAATTGACGAAGCCGTAAACCAAAACTACGTTGCGGAATCAGACTTGGAGTCCTTAAAAAAATGGCGGCAAAATCCCGCAAAATGGGAAGGTTAAAAATAAGCTTTTACATGCAAAACCCCTCGAAACAGCAGTTTCGAGGGGTTTTTTTATTGTCAAAAACGAATTTAATTTTGCTTTAATTTTGCTTCAACGGTTTGTTGCGTGTGCGGAACAGCCATTAATCGCTCTTTAGGAATTAGCTCTCCAGTATCCTTACAAACGCCATAAGTCCCGTTTTTTATCCGAATTCGGGCAGCTTCGAGTTGCGAAGCAAATTTCTGCAAACGAGCAGCCGACTGGCTAAGCTGCTCTTTCTGCCGCATATCTGCTCCATCTTCTAACGTACGCACACCACTTGCAGTGCTATCGGTGCCGTTATCATCTGATCGGCTCAAGATTTTCTTGATGAAGTTGATCTCGTCTGTAGTTGCGGTTAATTTCTGAACAAGTACAGCGTCAAACTCAGCGAGTTCTTCACTATTATACGTCGTTTTTGCGAATTGGTCTGCCATATTCGGTAGCTAATTGTGTAATTATAAGATTCTTAGGTCGAAAATTTGTGCAAATATAATATTATTCATTCGTTTTTCGAATCTCGAATGTTATTTCTCGAAAACTACTTTTTCTTTGCTCCACTCATCCGCCCCGCGTACCAATCTTAAATCGCTAAGATTCGTTTATCCGAATTGTGTTGCGGGAGTGGGCTACAACGGTATCTTTGTAAGCATTATTCACAACTAAACTTTTAAAACTATGTATGCAGTACTTGCAATTACTATTTTAGTGCTGGTGGTTATTATGATGGCCGTGAAGGTCGTTCCTCAGCAGCGGGCGTATATCGTTGAGCGGCTCGGAAAATACCATAATACCTTACAGCCCGGTATCAATTTTGTGGTGCCTTTTGTTGACAGAATGGCTTACAAGCACGGTCTCAAAGAACAAGCGTACGATATTCAAGAACAAATTTGTATTACCCGCGATAACGTGCAAGTGCGGGTTGACGGCGTTATCTTCTTGCAGGTCATTGACCCCATGAAGGCATCTTACGGTATAAATGATTACGTATTTGCCGTGACACAACTTGCCCAAACTACGATGCGTAGCGAAATCGGTAAGATTGACCTAGACAAAACTTTCGTAGAGCGAATGGCGATTAACATTGCCGTGGTAGAAGCCATTGATCAAGCAGCAATTGGCTGGGGAGTGAAGGTTTTACGTTACGAAATTCGTAATATTTCGCCTCCGCAAACCGTATTAATGGCGATGGAAAAGCAGATGCAAGCGGAGCGTGAAAAACGTGCTGTTATTTTGGAATCCGAAGGACGCCAACAATCATCCATCAACGTGGCTCAAGGTCAAAAAGAGCGGGTTGTCTTGGAATCAGAGGGTTTGAAATTCCAGCAAATTAACGAAGCGGAAGGTGAGGCAAACGCCATACTTGCCGTAGCTCAGGCAACCGCCGAAAGTATCAGATTGGTTGCGGATGCCATTCAGACAAATCGCGGTATGGAAGCCGTTCAGCTTCGGGTAGCCGAGCAGTACATTGAGCAATTCGGAAACCTTGCCAAAGAAGGAAACACGATGATTATTCCTGCAAACCTGACCGATATTTCGTCAATCGTGGCCACAGCGATGTCCGTTGTGAAAGAAACGAAAGCAAAGGATTGAAGAAGTTAGATTGTCAAGAAGACTCTTTGAGGAGATAGCAGTTTTTTTCTGCCATCTCCTAATTTCTAATCACCTAAAATTTATTAATTATGGAATTAGCAAACACCGAAATCTGGGTCATCATTGGCGTAATCATGATGATTGTTGAGATATTTGCCGTATCGTTTTTCTTCCTGTTTATTGGCGTTGGGGCATTAGCAACGGCACTTTTGAGTTGGATGGGAATTACCGACAGCTTAGTTGCTCAACTCATTGTTTTCTCCGTAGTTTCAGCCGCTTCCATGTTGATTTTTCGTAAAAAATTACAGGAATCATTCAACGCTAAAAGCGGTAACTACAACGAATTTGAAGGCGAACGAGCAACGGTTATCACACCAATTTCACCAAACAACGAAGGCAAGGTATTCTTTCGCGGAGCAGATTGGATTGCTTACACTGAAAGCGGAGTCGAAATTCCTGCCGACAGCCACGTAGCAATTAAAAAAGCGAACGGAATCCGATTATTGGTAGAAATGATTTAATCCAGAAAGATTTGAAATTTGAAGAGAGAAACACGAAAGCGTTTCTCTCTTTTTTTATAAATTGGAGACTAAAATTACATAAAATGAAAAAACTCGTACTCACTTCCATATTCGCATTATTTCTAACATTAGGTTTCGCCCAAAATAAAACCATCGTCAAAACCGCAAACGCTCCGCAACCCGCCGGGCCATACAGCCAAGCAGTAATTGCCAACGGCATGATTTACGTAGCCGGACAAGTAGGACGAAATCCAGAAACAAGAGCGTTAGCCGAAGGTGGAACAGCCGCCGAGTGCAGGCAAATTATGGAAAATATAAAAGCCATTTTGCAGGAAGCCAGAACGGATTTATCCGCCATTGTGAATACCAATATTTACCTAACCGACGTAAACGACTTTGCCGAAGTCAACAAAATTTACGGAAGCTATTTCACCGATAATTCCCCTGCCAGAACTACCGTTGGCGTTGCGGCATTGCCTGGAGGTTCCCACATTGAAATTGCGGTAATAGCCGTGGCGAAGGATTGAGTTAAGGAAAAATTGCGTAAATTTCTTTGCGGTGGGCGATACGCATGAACTCGATAGAATTTCCTTCTACGATACATCCTACACGATAATTTCCAACCCTAATTCGATAAAAGCTTTTGAAACCTTTCATCTTTTTAATATTCTTAATCTCTCGTACAGAACCTATCAGCTTCAACCGCTTCGATTATTTCCAAAATCAATTGATTTAAGTCGGTTGATTTCATTTTTTTCAAGTCTCTGACAAACTGACGTAAGATAATTACTTCCACATTTACTATTTTAAAGAAAGTTTAAAGTCCTCAACAGAAACCGTATCCGATCTATCTGCTTGAGACATTAGACAAGCTAACCCCATATCTTCCTTCAAATCGTCGCTTAGCCTTCGGGTTTCCAGGCCTATCTTTGTTAAAAGAGTGGAAACGAACTCCATTTCCTCGCTATTTCGTGGTGTAATTACTATTGAATCCATGTTTCTTTCTTTTTTATCAAAAATACAAATAAATGGTTATTGGAGTTACAACTCTTTCATAAATTCCTAATTTTACTCAACACATCAACAAACTATAAAATGTATAACGACATTATTTACCACGTGGAAAACCACGTGGCAACGATTACGCTCAACCGCCCGAAAGTTTATCATGCTCTCAACGGCGACATCATGACGGAAATCACGGATGCTATCAGTAAAGCCGCCGCTGACGAAAACGTCAGAGCTGTAGTACTAACCGCCGAGGGAAATACCGCTTTTTGTTCAGGAGCAGATCTGAAAGCAGGCGTAGCGAGCGGAAATACAGAATTGGGTGATACGCTAAAGCAATTTTACAACCCGATGATTA
>JANQUM010000091.1 GCA_030731175.1 Spirosomataceae bacterium | reverse complement strand
GAAGAAGAGTTACATGCATCTATGGTGTACGTTCGAGTTCAGCCCGATACGCCCGCTTTTACGCTCGATAAAGGCGATATTTACGAACGCCTGCATTACCTTGGAAGCTATCCCGAAATCAAGTTTCGTAATTTTCGGGATTTTGCCGAACGCTTCACGCTTCGGGGTGGAGATTTACGCAAAATCAGACGCTTTTTCAGCGACGAACTCATACTTTTCCTCGAAAGCAATACGCCATACCACATCGAATCAAACGGTATGGGCGGGTTATTAATTATGGATAAAGAACGCCACTCAAGTGTAAGCGAAATGAAAGCCAAGGTTGATTTTGCTATAAGATTGGAGGCAATTATTAACCGCTCTTCCAGTGTGGAATCGAGGGTTAAAGGTGCTTGAAATGGAAGTTTTTGCGATTTAGTAAATTGCTCGCTATCATAAAAAATTGATGAAATTACTTGCAATTTTTGTTGTTTTCGTATGCTTGGGTTGTCAGTCTAAGTACAAACAGTACGAAATTTTGAACGGTGAACAATTCCAAATTGAAACTCTGAATTACCGAAACGAACCCTATTATTGGGAATTGATAAATCCGCGAAGCAAGCCTTTGGCTGAATTAGAATCCCGTGTTTATTCAGAAAAGTTTTTGTTGAAAAAACTCAGTACTTGCAGTATTGAAACCTGGACCTTTCGGGGAATAAAAACCGGAACGGACACACTCAAATTACACTTGAAAGCTTACGAAGAAGATACGCTAAATACTCCGATTGCCGATTCATTAATAATTGTTGTGAAAGTGAAGTAAGTAGCTGTCTCTAAGGTTATTCTAATGCATTCCTAACTCACTTTTAACTGCTTTTGCGTAACAATATTTTTGCGAACGAGTTAATTTGCTAACACATTTACTCAACTCCAATGCAGAAAATACAGAAAGAAGAACT
Organism: Spirosomataceae bacterium; assembly: GCA_030731175.1. Classification (GTDB taxonomy): domain Bacteria; phylum Bacteroidota; class Bacteroidia; order Cytophagales; family Spirosomataceae; genus JANQUM01. The sequence goes on along the minus strand of JANQUM010000091.1, from coordinate 950 downwards.
TGGTAATTTTAGTTTCCCGCAGACAGATGTCTTGCAAAATCAAAATGACCGTAAAATCAGATTTGCCGCCGCTCAAAAGGCACGCACCTTAGGAAACATCGAAAAATCAAAAGTAACGATCAACTTTCATACCACGGACGGCGTGTACGAAGTAAGTACCACGATTTGGGACGTTGATAACGAATTTATCATGCTCAAAGGTGCGTCTGCTCTTCCGTTGAGAAGCGTTTACTCGATTAGCTTATAAAGTCTTCACTTCAGCCGTAAAAGCAAAAAACTCCGCCTTAGTTTTATTCGTGGGAATGATTCCAAGGCGGAGTTTTGCTTGTGTGCTTATATGTATTTTTACTCGCCGTAGCGGCCACTTTCTACTACTTTTCCGAAGAAAATAGAATTAAGAAACAACTTGTTCGTGCCGTACCAAAAAGCTCTGAAATTCGGATTATCTGACATTGAAATTATCCGGCCTCTACCCGAACGCTGGGCAATAATTGCGGGACTATTTTTGATATTCTTCTCGTTTCTTGGGTGAACGTAACCTGCCATTAACGGATTTGCCGTAAACATCACTGGCGTATTATACGGATCTCCGGTATCTTCAAATGAGATATTGTTTACCTTGAAAATCGGTAACGTGGTTTGGTCGTAACCGTAACAAATTGGGTGCGAAGGATCAATTTTCGTCTCGAAAATCGTTCCGGCCGTTGCCATTGCTCCGCTGTAATCGTCACGTAAAGCGTACGGCTGTTTGGTGCCGTCATCGGTAGATTTAGCCCGGTCTTTAAATTTAACCGACGAAAGACCGTTTCGTGAAAGCCACTGCGTAGCTTCTGACATTCCCACGATAACTCCACCGCCACTCACAAAACGCTGAATTTGGTCTTTCGACAAATCACCGTAATTTCCCGACACCATAATCAAGTGCGTATAATCACTCAGGTTTATCCGTC
>JANQUM010000090.1 GCA_030731175.1 Spirosomataceae bacterium | reverse complement strand
ACCTTTGTCAGTGTAAGTTGCCTGAATTAGGTATGCCCCGTCTTTTTTCTCTTGGTGAAGTGTTGGTGAGTAAGCCGCAGCTACCGGTTCTGACTTCTTAATATCGTTTAGTGATAAAATATAGTCTGCCATATCTCTGGCTTCATTTTTCGATAATTCGGGGTGTGCTGACATCCCTTGCTCGCCCCAAACGCCGCCACCGCCGCTGATTATCTTATTTGCTAAGTAATCGATGTTTTTAGCGTTCTTTTTATATTTCGAAGCAACGTCTTTATACGCTGGCCCGATAGATTTTTTCTCCATATTGTGACAAGCCTTGCAGTCGTTCACTTCAATTAACCGTTTTCCGGCAACAAACGAAATATTCGATTTGTGACCTTGCTCAATCATCGTTTTGTCGTAGCCTTCTAAATAATTGATGCTTACCACCACGTCTTCGGCTTTGATTCCTTTCACGAGTGAGCCGTCTTCTTTGTCAAAAACTTGTACTTCGTAGTTGATTGGCTGGTCCGTGAAAAAGAAAGATTTGTTGCCGTTCACGGCGATATTTACTTCCGGTACTTCATTTCCTACTTTTAAGAAAGTGGTTTCTCGCTTGCTGTTTCCTTCTGAATCCGTCACGGTGAGGGATATTTCGTAGTTTCCAGGCTTATTAAAAGTAACCGTTGGGTTAGGGGTTTTTACGGATTTTAGTTTTTTGTCGATGTCCCCAAACTCCCATAGGTAAGAAATTTTGTCGCTGTCGTAGTCCATGCTTCCTTCAGATGAAAAATCAACTTTCAGCGGCATTGCACCTGCATTTGTACTTGCCGAAATCTTTGCAATTGGGGTGCGATTTCCTGGATTAAACTCAATCACCGAAAGCATTGCTTCTTCGTTTTGAGCGAACCAGTTCATGCCGTATTCTAAGAGATATAATTTGCCGTCTTTACCGAAAGTCATATCCATTGGGTGGAAGAATTTGGTATTTGGCATGAACCGCTCCATTCCGGTGTAGTTGCCGTTTTCGTCCATATCAACCAAGATTATCCAATCCCGCATCCATTCATAAGCGAAGAATTTTCCGTCAAAGTATTCGGGGAATTTTCGTTCGCCTGCGTGATCTTGTGAATAATAAACGGGCCCGCCCATTGGGTTTGCTCCGCCTTTTCCTAAGGTCGGGAATTGCTTTGATTCGCCGTAACCATACCACACCATCGGGCGATTTGTAGGCGGCAACTCTTGCAACCCCGTGTTATTCGGTGAAAGGTTCATCGGTTTATCGGGGTCAAATTTTGGCCCTGACGTTTTCGTTTCAAAATCATAGGCATTGTAGGCGTCGTTGTTTCCAACAAACATTGGCCAACCATAATTTCCGGCTTTGCGTGCCTGATTAAACTCTACTTGCCCGTCTGGGCCTCGGTCGGGGTTTCCCTTTCCGGCGTCTGGACCTACATCTCCCCAATACAAGTAGTTTGTGCGTTTATCAACCGCAATTCGGTACGGATTTCGGCAACCCATTACGTAAATTTCGGGACGAGTTTTCGCCGTTCCATTCGCAAAAAGATTTCCTTCGGGAATGGTATACGTTCCATCTGCCTGTGGCGTAATGCGGAGAATTTTTCCTCGTAAGTCATTCGTATTTCCTGACGAACGGAGGGCATCCCAGCCTTCGCGTCCTTCTTGAAAATCAATGGGAGCGTAGCCGTCGGAGGCAAACGGATTGGTGTCGTCTCCAGTAGAAAGAAAAAGGTTTCCTTTATTATCCCAATCAATTGAGCCGCCCGTATGGCAGCATTCCACTCTCTTTGCGGGAAAGCGAAGTACTACTTTTTCGGAATCCATGACCAGTTCGTTTTTGGCTTGATCGTATTTGAAACGTGATAAAAACTGGTCTTTATGTTCTTCTGTTGCGGGTGTATAATAAAGGTAC
>JANQUM010000089.1 GCA_030731175.1 Spirosomataceae bacterium | reverse complement strand
GCGAGATGTGTATAAGAGACAGCCCTTGACGTAATTTTTGGCTGAAGTTAACGACTTTTCGTCGATACCGTTTTTGTGCAAATTATCCAGGACTTCGAGGGCTTTGTCAATTGCTGCTTCGGTGGTTTTATTGGCGGTGAACGTTGAAATAGCAAACGTTCCGCCGTTTTTTAACGCACTAAAATTACTTCTCGCTCCGTAAGTCAAACCCGAATTTACCCTAAGTTCGTCGTTTAACATGGAAGTGAATCGCCCACCGAAAAGCGTGTTAATTACGTCAATGGCGATGTAGTCGGGATTGTTCCGGCTGATACCGGGAGAACCGATGTAAAATGTAGTTTCCCGAGCGTCGTCTTTATTAATGAGTAATACGTTAGCTTCTTTTGGTTGCTGAATTTTCTGAGCAGCGAGGTCGCTTGTCGGTTTGCTACCTTTTTTCCATTCACCGAAAAGTTTGGTAAGCGTTACTTTCATTTCCGCTAGGTTGAAATCTCCAACCACCGCAATTGCCGAACCGTCGGCTTGGTAGTTGTTGGCGTAAAACGTTTTGATGTCTTGCACGGTAAGGTTTTCAACCGTTGATTTCTGCCCTTGCACTACGTTTCCGTACACGTGATTTCCGTACATCATTTTATCGAAATACGACGGCAACACACCTCGTGGGCTTTCTTTTTGTTGCTCTAAATTGACAAGCAGTCGTTTTTTCTCTTTCTCAAACTCGTCGGCATCAAACGTCGGGTTTAACAAAACATCCCGAATAATTCCGAGCATTTTTTCTTTATCCTTTGCAGCAAATGCCGCCGTCAAACCAGCTGATTCTTTGGAAGAGTAGGTGTTGATATTCGCCCCGATGAAATCAACTTCTTCGTCGAGTTGACTTTTAGTCATATTCTTCGTGCCGTGCTGCAAAGCCGTGGCGGTCAACGAAGCAAGACCGGATTTATCGCCGTCGTAAATTGCTCCGGCGGGAACAATTGCCGATACGCTTATTAACGGAACTTCCTTCTGTTCCATCAAATAAACGGTTAGACCGTTCGGTAATTTGACCCGTTGGTAGTTGGGTAATTGGTAGCCTTGGGCGAAGGTGAAAGTGCTTGTGAAACAGAATAGTAAAAGCGAATATATTGTATTTTTCATTTTGAATTATTTGTGTAAAAACCCCACCCTGCCCTCCCCAATCCCGTACATACGGGAGGGAGGGTTCTTTAACGAACACGTTAAATCACTCGCTCGTATCAGCTTTTACGACACCGACGGTGCGGGTTTGTTTGTTGAAATATTTTTTAGCGACTTCCTGAATATCCGTAACTGTTACTTTATTGTATAATTCCGGTGCGTCAAACATTTTTTTGTAATCGCCGAAGAAGACTTCGTATGTACCAATATTGTTAGACTTTCCGTTGATAGTTTCGATTTGACTATAAAATTGCATCAGTTTCTGATTCTTGATTTTCTGCAATTCCCGCTCCGTAATTCCTTCTGATTTTACTTTTTCTATTTCCTCATAAATGGCTTTTTCCAAAACCAATTCGTCCACGTCTTTAGCCGCTGTTGCCAAAATCTGAAAGAGCGTTGGGTCGAAAGATTCTCCGAAATACGTGAAAATTTGCGTTGCCAATTGCTTATCGTCAATCAGAGCTGAGTAAAGTCGCGAAGAATTTCCGCTCGTTAAAATATCGCTCAAAATGGAGAGGGCATAGTAATCTTCGTGTTTTGCTTCGGGTACTTTGTAAGCAATGCACAACGAAGGAGTGGACACATCTTTTTGGACCGAAATGCGGCGTTCGCCGGTTTGAGGCGGCTCGGTAAGAAATACTTTGGGTGGCTCTGGTTGGGCGGGAATGGGGGCGAGGTATTGATTTGCCAAACGTTTCACTTCATCCAACTGCACATTTCCGGCCACTACCATCACTGC
>JANQUM010000088.1 GCA_030731175.1 Spirosomataceae bacterium | reverse complement strand
GTGAATATCAATCTCTTCGTGGCAAATATTAACATCGCCGCAAACGATAATCGGTAGGTTCAGCTTTTTCAGTTCATTTATATAAACGGTATAATCGTTTAAAAATTTGAATTTGAACTCCTGCCGGGCATCGCCGGAAGACCCCGACGGGAAATAAGTATTCACAATTAATTTACCTTCTATCTCAACAGTAACGGTTCGCCCTTCAAAGTCATAAGGCTCAATATTCATACCGTAAATAACGTTAGTCGGTTTCGTTTTTGTGAATGTAGCTACGCCACTGTATCCTCGCTTTTGTGCAGGATACCAATGGCAGTGGTAACCGAGTTCGGTAAATTGGTTTTCAACTAAATGAGTTTCTGAGAGCTTTATTTCTTGCAAACAGAAAACGTCAGGGTTTTCCGTTTTAAGCCATTCGATAAGACCTTTTTTAATTCCGGAACGGATACCATTTATATTGAAGGTAATTAATTTCATAGTGAATTAAATATGAACGCCGATTTCGTTTCTAAAGAAATGGATAATGTAATGTTTGAGTAAATTCTCTTGCAAGAACAAATCTACGAACGGAAGCGGCTTTACGCTTTTCCAGTGCGGCCAGCCTTCGGCATCGTAACCTTCGAGTTCGTAGAATCCGCCGTAGCTTAATACTTTACACGTAGCAATGTGAATAAGGTCTTGTTTTTCTTCTTTCGTGAATTCGATATTGCCCTTCCCTAACTCCTGAACGCCAATTAGAAAAAGAACACCTTTTACGTCTGCGGGTTTTTTACCTACATTAGCCTTAAGAAAGCTGAGAAGGTCTTTCCACGGTTCTACAATGTCAAAATTATCTTTAGTGATACTCATTAAGTTTATGTCTAAATTTCAACGCTTACTCGACTTGATCTACCCACGCACTTGTGCGGCTTGTAAAAAACCGCTCGACGAAGTGCGTACGCCCATCTGTATCAACTGCATTATTGACTTGCCAGTTATTGTAAACGATACTGTACAACAAAGAAAGATTATTCAAAAGTTTGATGGAAAGGTAAATATAAAGGATGCAAGGTCATACCTACTCTTCGAAAAAGGCAATGTTGCCCAAAAGTTAATTCATGCCCTGAAATACCAAAATAAGAAAGAGATCGGGGTTTGGCTTGGCAGGAAATATGGTGAAGTATCAGTGAAGTGCGGAGAATGGGATAATATCGACCTGATGATTCCGGTACCGATGCACAAAAGGAAACTAAATCAGCGTGGATACAATCAAGCAACCTTAATATGTGAGGGGATATCGGAAAGTTGTAAAATTCCAATAATTGAGAATGCTTTAATAAAAGTTGAGAATACTACTTCACAAACAAAAAAAGACCGTTACGAACGGTACAGAAATACAGCAAATATTTTTCGGATAAACGAAGAAATTGATTTGAAAGGCAAAAGGGTTTGCCTGATTGACGATGTTTTGACAACAGGATCAACGCTCGAAGCGGCGGCGGCGGTATTAATAGAAAACGGTTGCGATGTGTCTATAAAAACAATAGCCTCTGCTTTTTAGAGCAGAGGCTATTGCGATAATAAGAAGAATATAAGAATGCTATATTAACGTTTTCCGATGGCAATCATGGCACAACGGAAACCAATTGTAGAAGTAGACGAATCTTGTGCGATAAACCTGCGAGTACCAGGAGATAACCAGTAAGCTACATCGTTCCAAGAGCCGCCCTTATAAACCCGCACTTTACTATCTATTAATGAATTGAAGTTTTCTTTATCGTACAAATCATCATCATCCATGTAATCATCCCGACGAATTGGATTCAAATCGTTGGTATCTTGGAACGAGTTTGGACGATACACATCGTAAACCCATTCGTTTACATTACCTGCCATATTATAGAGGCCAAAATCGTTTGGCTCAAACTCGTAAACTTC
>JANQUM010000087.1 GCA_030731175.1 Spirosomataceae bacterium | reverse complement strand
TTATTCCGCACCATAAAATTGAGCGATTGATTATTGATAGTGGAATTTCGTACACGTTTCTTCGTCCAGCGTATTTTATGCAGAATTTCACCACAACTTTACGAAAAGAATTAGTTGAAAATAATCGCATTTTCTTGCCCGCTGGCGAAGCCAAATTTACATTAGTTGATGTTCAGGATGTAGGAAAAGTAGCCGCCGAAACCCTGCTAAGTTCCGATAAGCATGTAAATATCGGTTACGATCTGACCAGTAATGGAACGCTTACCGTCGGAGAAATGGCGAAAAAATTGAGCCGTGGCCTCAACCGTAAAATTGATTTCGTTTCCCCCAATTTAATCCGTTTCTTCATTCAAAAACGAAAGGAAGGCGTAGCCCCAATGTTCATTTTCGTAATGATTATGCTGCACTATTTTCCACGGTTTCAGAAAACGCCGAATATTTCACACGCCGTTCAGGAAATTACCGGAAAACCTCCCGTTTCTTTTGATGAGTTTGTGCGGAATAATGTGAAAACGTTGAGTGGGGGGGGGTAATTAAAGGGTAAATTTCGAGAGCATATTCTCCATTTTGCAGTAAATTTGAAGAATACGTTCTAAGACTTAGGTGAGCGTAAAGCTTAGCGATTACCAACCCAAAATAACGCAGCTGGTGCATCCTGAAAGTTTTGGGGTAAAATAAGTTTTGATGATTACTGCATCGCCTTAAAAGCTTTCATCATCTCCAAAGAAGATTTGTGGGTTCTTCCCGCAGCTTTTTCAAAATCAGATAAAACACTGTTAGCTCCCCCTTTTATTCCTTCGTAGATTCCTGCAATTACAGTGCCCATAAAATCACCCAACTCCGCTTTTCTCTCGGCTAAATAGTCTTCAACTGAAACTGAATTAAAAACAAGGTCAGTTCCAAAAACCTGATTGATGTCTGCTGTAAGCTGACTTTGCGTGATGCCATCACCCACTAAATTATATGTGTTTCCGTTGTGTTTTTCTTCAACGAGCATTTTAGCGTAAGCGTAGCCCAATTCTTGCCGACTCGTGTAAGTACAGATTCCGTCGCCCGCACAATTTCGGATTTCGCCTTCTTTCACGTAGGTTTCAATGTACTCTAAATCGGGTTCGATATAAATGCCGTTTCTACCGATAACCCACGCTAAACCCGACTCCCGCACGTCTTTTTCAGTTTGGCGGTTGGTTTGCACAATCGGGCTGAACGCATTGCCTTCTTCTGCACCCACGATACTGGTGTAAACTATTTTCTTCACGCCGTTGCTTTTTGCGGCTTCAATCACATTCCTGTGTTGCACGATTCTTTTTTGCGGGTCGTCCATTCCGGACACCAATAAAACGGCATCAATACCTTTAAGTGCAATATCAAATTCTTCGCGATTGTTATAATCGCCTTTTCGTATTTCTACTCCCAAATATTGTGCTTTTGCTGGTGTACGAGCTATGCCCACCACATTCTCTTTTCCTATTTCAGCTATTAAGTGTTTTACAATAGATGATCCTAAATGACCACTTGTTGATGTTACTGCTATTTTCATATTTTATAATTTTTACGAGTTCTAATAATTCTCTCTTTCACAAACGGCAGTCTTATTGCGAAACCAATACCCACCACTACGGCATAGATAATCCACGTTTTTTCCAATAATACCACATGAAGTAAGCTGAGGATAATTGCTGCGTAAGCGAATTGTTGCAGTTTTTTCCACTTGCGTTTCAGTAACTTCATTGATTTACTATTTGAAGTTAAAAGCAATGGAATCAATATCAAAACAGCAATAAAACCAGCTACATAATTTGCTTGAGTAAAGGTTTCAGCGAAGCCTTCGGCAATTATGAAAATGACAAAGTGAAGAATACTCCAAACCGCCGTAGCAATACCCATTGCTTGCCTCACGAATAAATTAGTTACTCCAAAAATG
>JANQUM010000086.1:906-1926 GCA_030731175.1 Spirosomataceae bacterium | reverse complement strand
TGATTTTAGAAGAAGGTTTGGATGTAAAAGTCGTTATTTTTCCCGACGGCGAAGACCCCGACAGTTTCGTAAAACGAGTGGGAAGCCAGGCGTTTAAAAACCACGTTAAAGAAACGCAGCGTGATTTTATTCGTTTTAAAACCGAAATTTCGTTGGAAGAAGCAGGAAATGACCCGATAAAACGAGCCAACCTCATCACGGATTTGGTGCAAACAGTTGCCAAAATTCCAGACTCGATTAAACGAGCCGTTTTCACAAAAGAAGTTGCCAATTTATTAGAAATTGACGAACAAGTTCTAATCACGGAAGGCAACAAAATTTTCCGAAAAACCGCCGAGAATAAAGAGCGTGACGCCCAAAGAAGCGGAAATCAACCGAGCGTAAATGTTGGAGAGAAGTCGCTTAATGTGCAACGCCAAACGCCCGCAACGCCGCTTCCTGAAACAAAGCAACGCAGCGTTTTGAGTTATCAGGAAGAAGAATGCGTTCGGTTAATGGTGTGCTACGGAACGGAAGTTATTGAGCGAAATCAGATGGAAGAAATTGATATAACGCTCACGGATTACGTTTTTCAAGAAATCCGGGACATGAAATTCATCCACCCGATTTACAGTTCGATTATGGATATTTTTCGGGAATTTTACCAAAGAGGCGAAATTCCGACAGTACAGTTTTTCAGCGGTCACCAAAATCCTGAAATTCAGGAAGCAGCAATTTCCTGGCTTGCGACTAAGCATCAATTGAGCGTTAACTGGCAAGCACGTTATGATATTTACGTAACGCAGGAAAGTGAAATTCTTGCTGATGCCGCTTTTACGAATATTTTACGCCTGAAAAAAGCCCGTTTTGAACACGACATAAACGAACTAACCTTAGAGCTTATCGCCGAAGAAGATATTGCAAAGCAAGAGGACATTATCCTTGAAATGATGACGTTGAAAGAAGTCATCAAGAAAATTGCGAATATGCTCGGAACGGTGGTTCAGGGGTAAACTCCATTTTTTACGCTCAGTTATACGC
>JANQUM010000086.1:0-896 GCA_030731175.1 Spirosomataceae bacterium | reverse complement strand
CCTTCTAGTAATTCAGCTAAGCGATTTCACCTTTGTAAGATTATCACTAAGAATCATAAACGCAAAAGCCATCGGATTTCTCCGATGGCTTTTGCGTTTTGTTCAGTAAAACTATTTTACTTTTTTGATTTCAAAAGGAATGCAAATTTCAACTTTACATTCACAAACTTCGGCTACAACTATCGGGCAACACCCTTCAGCAGGACACTGACCGTTGTTGACTTTTACTGTGTAGCTTCCCGCTGATTTCGCTTCGTAAGTCTTGCCTATTGCTCCCGAAATCGGCTGATTGTTATTATACCACTGATACGAACTGTAGTCAGCAGGTGCAGACAATACAACCTTCTCGTCACGCTCAGGGCAGATTGGAATAATAGCACTCAAACAAACGCTGACGCTATCATTTGGTGGACCATTAGGGTCATTAATTCTGACCGAGTTAATCCAAGCACCACCGCTGATAATTTGCACATTTACAACCAACTCCACAGTTGCACCAGCCGATACACCTCCGGTTGTCCAGATTTTATCATTCACATTGTAGGTGCCGCTCGTGGTAGTATGCGAAACATACCTCGCACCAACAAACAATGCTTCGATCACCTGAACGCCAGTGGTGTCTTTCGTTCCTACATTCTCAAGCCTAATTGTGTAAGTAACAATATCACCAATTTTAGCCGTAGGGGTACTAACTATTTTGGTCAATCGCAGATCTGTGAACGTGCCAATAACAGGAACTATAATGACTCCAGCATCAATCGTCAGGTTGTCTTTGTCGATACCACCTAACGCTGGGTTAAGTGTCACAACCGGACTTCTGTATGTGTTATCAAAGTCACTATCTGCGGCATCATTACCGGTGTTCGTAGCCGTTAAACTCGAACCGTCTGGTAAGG
>JANQUM010000085.1:9752-9970 GCA_030731175.1 Spirosomataceae bacterium | reverse complement strand
AACTACAACCCCGTGCCCATCACCCAATTGTGGCAGCGTGACGGTGATTAAGAATTAAGACAAAACCAGTATTATTGAAAGGGGGCGGCGAACAGCTGCCCCTTTTTTTGTTTTATGGATAATATGCTAATTCAAAAAAATAGATTGGCTTCACTAACTTTGTCTGCGTAACTTTGTTTTCATTCAAAACGCTGCTAAAATGCTCCTTAAAATAGCCT
>JANQUM010000085.1:0-9742 GCA_030731175.1 Spirosomataceae bacterium | reverse complement strand
TGGAAAAACCTCATTGATAAAAAACTGAATAGCTTTTTGTGCATTTTGCTGATGGCTTTGGGCATCGGTTTAATATCGCTCTTGGTAATTTTGAGTAAACAGTTTGAAGAAAAGTTTACCAAAAATATCAGCGGTATCGATATGGTTGTTGGGGCGAAGGGAAGTCCGTTGCAACTTATTTTATCCAGCGTTTACCAAGTTGATAACCCGACGGGGAATATTCCATTGAGTCAAGTAAATAATTTGCGTAAAAACCCATTGGTGAAAGAAGTCATTCCGATGTCGATGGGAGATAATTACAAAGGCTACCGCATCGTAGGAACGAACAAAAGTTACCTCGAGCATTTCAAAACAACATTTGCCGAAGGACAACTATTCGCCGCAGATTTAGAAGTTGTAGTCGGAGCAGTTGCCGCCGAAAATTTAGGTTTGAAAATTGGCGATGACTTTCACAGTGCTCACGGCTTAGATGCCGAAGGCGAAACCCACGACCACGAGCATTTTAAAGTTGTTGGTATATTAGAATTTAACAATTCGGTAATTGATAATTTGATTCTTACGTCGTTGAGTAGCGTTTGGGCGGTACATGAGCATCCTTCAGAAGAAATATCCAATGTTCAATTACCAATTACCAATAATCAAGTCGATAAGGAAGATTTGATAGAACAGGAAACTTTAAACCCTAAACCTCAAACCTCAAACCCTGAATTAGAAATAACCTCTGCTCTTGTGAAATTCCGTTCGCCGATGGGCATGATGACCGTTCCGCGAAATATCAACGAAAATACGCTCATGCAGGCGGCGTTGCCTTCCATCGAAGTAAATCGGTTGTTTGAATTATTGGGCGTTGGCGTTTCAACGCTTCGTGCGTTGGCGTTGGCAATTATGTTAATTTCTGGAATCAGTGTATTCGTTTCGCTCTATAATTCGTTAAAAGAGCGGCGTTACGAAATGGCGTTGATGCTTTCCATGGGAGCAAGTAGGTTACAACTATTCGGAATGCTTTTGCTTGAAGGTTTGATTTTAGGAATAGTTGGTTATGTTGTCGGGTTGTTAATTAGCAGAGTAGGAATTTGGCTGGTGAGCAAGCAAGTAGCCGAAAGTTACCATTTCGATATTTCACAAATAAGTTTTCAACCCGAAGAGGGTTGGCTGTTTCTCGCCGCCATCGGAATTGGATTGTTAGCAGCGGCTTTACCGTCTCTCGGAATCTACCGCCTAAACATCTCCGAAACTTTAGCCGACGATTAACGGTTTTAAAAATTAAGTATCTGGTTGATTTAAAATTTTTCTCAAATCTCCCATCTCCGTTCTCAAATCTAACAAGAAATGAAAAGCATAAAATCAATATTCTCTGTCCTTTTAATTACTGGTTTGCTAACTTCGTTTACCGCAGTTGCTCCCGCAAAAATTACGTGGGAAACACTCCGTGATGTAGTTTTTCAGAAAAAATGGGACGCTGACCAAGGGATGTTCGTCTTGTTGCCAAAGTTTGGCGATAAAGTGAAAGCCTACGCAGGAAAGGAAGTAATTTTGACGGGCTATATGATACCCGTAGATATTGATGCAAATTATTACGTACTTTCGGCAAATCCGTTTGCGGCGTGCTTTTTTTGCGGTCAATCAGGACCTGAATCAGTGGCGAGTATCAAATTTAAAAAGCTCAACAAGCGTTACAACACCGACGATCGGGTGACGATAAAAGGTAAGTTCCGGTTGAACGTTGACGACATTAACGAACTGAATTACATCTTAGACGAAGCCGAACAAGTTTTATGAAAAAACAACTCACACTTCTTACATTAGTAATTTTAGCTACCTTTTCTGCCTCCGCTCAATACGATAATAATTGGGCGTTAGGGCTGCGGGTTGGTGAGCCTTTGGGGGTAAACGTCCGTAAATATTTTCAGCAAGGTGATCGGGCTTTTGATGTCAATATCGGAACGTACGGTTTTCTTTATGGTCGGCAACGAGACTACGGTCGTGGACAAAATAAAGGCGTTTATAACGGTTCTGGATTAATGATTCAAGGAATTTACTCTTGGATTTGGTCGCCCGGAGCGGGTGATATGTTCCACTTTTCCTACGGATTTGGCGGACAAATAAACAACAGAAACCACTACCTCGAATCTTTAGTTGGCGTACGGCAGGATAAAGTAAAAAAACTATCACTCGGGCCAACTGCCGTAGCGGGTATTGAGGTAGATCTACCCAATAACGACCTCGCTATTTTTCTTGATGGCGGGGCTTACGTAGAAGCGTTGCCAACGCCCTTTTTTGGAAACTGGCAAATCAGCGGCGGTGTGCGGCTAAACCTTCTTAGTTTAAGCCCACGCAATCGTATTCCTGTCAGAAAAGCTCCGCGTCGTGACAGACTGTAATTAAAACAGCCGCCTAAAAGCGGCGTTTTGTGCAATCTCTTTTGTCTTTCAGCATTAGTTAGGCTAATTTTGGGTCAAAGTAGTAAAACGTAGCCAACCGCATGTCTGCCCCTCAAGTCATTTTATCAAATTTAGTGTTCTACTTGCTGGGCTTCGTCGTTTTCCTCGCCGCCCGCAAGCAACTTTCCGACCAGTCGGTGAGCCTGCTGTCCTTGCTTATCAGCTTGATTGGCATGTTGCTTTCTTTAGGCTTGATCGTTTTGGGTAGCGGTCAGAGCTTTTCTGTGAATTGGTTTACTATCGCAAACCACAATTTTAACTTCGATATCCTTATAAATAACCTGACGCTTTTGTTGTACTTTATTGTGCAATTCGTGGGTTTTTGGGTGCAGCTTTTTTCCATAAGGTACATGGAAAAAGACCCCGACTTCAGCCGTTATTTTTCCTACGTAAATCTCTTCATTTTCGCCATGCTCGGCGTGGTTATTTCAGGAAACTTGCTGTTACTCTTTTTCTTTTGGGAGTTAGTAGGTTTCTGCTCTTATTTACTCATCGGCTTTTGGTACAAACGCCCGGCGGCTACGGCTGCTTCCAAGAAGGCATTTATCATGAATAGAGTCGGAGATGTCGGTTTTCTCTTCGGGATATTTCTGGTTTATTCGTTTTTTAATACATTGAATATAAGTGAAGTAGCCGAGCAGGCAACCAAGCTCTTCGCCGATTTTGAGATATACTCAGCTTCACAGCAATACTCAAAAAGTTATCTGTTGACGGTAATGGGGTTGTTGCTTTTCTGCGGTTGCGTAGCTAAGTCGGCTCAGTTCCCGTTGCAGGTTTGGCTACCCGACGCCATGGAGGGGCCAACGCCCGTTTCGGCGTTGATTCACGCCGCCACAATGGTTGCGGCGGGTATTTTCCTGATGGCTCGCATTGCGTTTTTACTCACCCCAACTGCCGGGTTAATTATTGCGATAATCGGTGTTTTTACGGCGTTGATTTCCGCTATTTCCGCCATTTTTCAATACGATATTAAAAAGGTTTTGGCGTATTCTACCATTTCGCAATTAGGTTTGATGGTAACCGGAATCGGGATAGGGGCAACTAACGCGGCGTTGTTTCACCTCACCACGCACGCATTTTTTAAAGCGGGACTTTTCTTGGGGGCAGGAGCGGTAATTCACTATTTACATCACAACCAAGACATTCGTAAAATGGGAAATCTCCGTAAGCGGATGCCCATCATTTTTTGGTGCTTCGGAATCTGCTCGGCGGCGTTAGCGGGTTTGCCGTTTTTCTCTGGTTATTTGTCAAAAGATGCGTTATTGATTTCTGCTTTTTCTTGGGCGGATGCCAAACAAAATGACGTTTATTTCTTAATTCCGTTAACGGCGGTTTTCGCTTCGGCGTTAACGGCTTACTACATTACACGGCTGTATATTTTAGTGTTTTTTGATCGGCAAGGCAGCACTATGAAGGCAATCGTTCAGAGCGTTGTGAATACTTATAGTAACGTCAGGAAAGGCATGAAAGCAGTAGTAAGTGCCGAAGAAATGGGTTTTCGGGAAAACTTGGTGTCAAACTTTATCCGCAGCATCGGGCCGATGGAAGCGGCGGTAATGGTCATGGCATTTTTGTCGCTGTTTCTCCCGTTTTCGCTGAATCCGTTTTCGATGGAAAACAGCACGTTTGAAACCACTTTTCCGGTTATTTTATCCGAAAAATATCATTGGGTTGCCTACGGAATGCTCGGTATTACGCTACTGAGTATTTGGCTCAGTTATACATTTGCTAAAGAAGAAGTTGGGCGAATCCGTAACGAAACAGCAGTTTACGGTGATTCAAACTGGATAGCTCGCTTTGCCCAAAATCACTATTATATAAATTCGCTTTACCGTTTTATCTTTGTGAAACCATTGATCGGAGTCGCTGAGAAAGTGGAAGAATTTGACGAGAAAAGTGAGGTTTTAAACTTCACCACGGTGAGTGGCGTAAGCCGTTGGCTGCATTATTTTGACAGCACTTGGCTTGACGGAGTCGTAAACCGAATCGGAACTTTATTAATCCATTTTGCGGACGAAATTCGTAATTTTGAGCAAGTGATTATTGATCGAAGCATCACGCTCATTTCCGAAGCAGCGGGAAGACTCGGAAAACTCACCCGACAATTGCAAGCCGGGCGGGTGCAGTCGTACATTGCTTCTTTGATTGCGGGTTTGATACTATTAATTATGCTGCTCTTTGTTTTGGGAAACTGATTTCTCGTTAAAAATGCCTGAATGAACTCAATTTTACTTTCAACGCTGATATTTTTGCCGCTCGTGGGCTCACTGCTCATTTTGCTGCTGCCTGACTCGTTCAGAAATTCGTATAAATGGATTGCCGTAGTGGTCAGCATTCTGAATTTGCTCAATGTGCTTGCCATTTATACGGCATTTGATGTGACGAAAAGCGGCTATCAATTCATTCAACACACTGAATGGATTCGCTTGAAACTCGGAACGCTCGGTTACGTTTCTGTTGATTTTTTACTCGGAATTGATGGAATGAGCATGCCCATGGTGCTGCTTTCGGGTATTGTGATGTGCATTGGAGCGGTGGCTTCGTTTACGATTCGCCAGCGACAAAAAGCTTATTTTGCGTTGTATTGCTTACTGAGTGCTTCTGTAATGGGAGCGTTTATTTCCGTAGATTTCTTCCTTTTCTTCCTCTTTTTCGAGTTCATGTTGCTGCCGATGTATTTTCTCATCGCAATTTGGGGCGGAGAACGCCGGGAATACGCAGCCCTCAAATTTTTCATTTACACGCTTGTTGGTTCGGTCTTTATATTGATTGTCATGATTGGGCTTTCAATGTCGGTTGCCGATCCTTTTTTCTCGGATGAACTTGGGGCAATTGTTCACTCGTTTGATTTTCGGGTGCTTGCCAACGAAGCAAATTATCTACCTGACCGCCTGCTGCATCCTGATTCTACAGCAACAATTTTAGGGATGCCCGCCCGTGAATTTATGTTTATGCTGCTGTTTATCGGTTTCGGAATAAAGCTCCCTATGGTTCCGTTTCACACGTGGCTGCCAGATGCCCACGTAGAAGCCCCAACGGCGGTTTCGGTGGTTTTAGCGGGCGTTTTGCTGAAAATTGGCGGCTACGGATTTCTCAGAATTGGCTACGAATTAATGCCAGACGCAGCGTATCAATTCACTTATTGGGTTGCTGGAGCGGGCGTAATTTCCATAATTTACGGAGCATTGAACGCCCTCGCCCAAACAGATTTGAAGAAGATGGTGGCGTATTCTTCCGTTTCGCACATGGGTTTTGTTTTTCTCGGTTTTGCTTCGGTAACCTCCGAAGGAATCAGCGGCGGTATTTATCAAATGTTTAGCCACGGTTTGCTCTCAGCAATGTTGTTTTTAATTGTCGGTGTAATTTATGATCGTACGCACAGCCGTCAAATCGCCGATTTTCAAGGAATTTTTGGCAAAATGCCGCTTTACACGCTCATGGTTGCCATTGCGTTTTTCGGATCGTTGGGTTTACCCGCTTTGTCGGGCTTTATCGGTGAATTTTTCACGCTTATGGGAGCATTCCAGACGCACTTATTTCCGAGTTGGGTTGCGTTATTGGGAGCGTTGGGAATCGTGCTTTCTGCCGTATATTTTCTTTGGACTTTCCAACGCATGTTTTTGGGCGAATTTAAGACCAAAAGCGAGTTTGTGGAAAAACTAACCGACCTTGATAACCGCGAAATGATTTTACTATTTTCGCTCGCTTTACTGGTAATAACTTTCGGTATTTTTCCGAATTTACTCTTTGACATCACCAACGAAACCGTTTCTTATTTACTGACCCGCTTTTAAGTTCTACCGAAAATCCGATGCTCGAAAACCTACAACATATTATTGCCAGCACCCGCCGGTTTGCCATTGATGAATATTTCGTCTTAGCGTTGTTGTCGGTTATCGTAATTGTTACCTTCAACCCTGACCTCAGTAATTCCTCAAAACACCCGCGTTTTACGTGGATTTTGATTGGTATTTTGAGCGGTTTTTGGGTTTTGTATGGAAATCAATTAGCTGCTGGTGAAGAAGTTAAGTTATTTTACGATAGCATAATTATTGATGACAAAGCCGTTTTCTTTAAACGCCTTATCCTCGTAACCGGAATTATCACGCTGCTGCACCACCGCTTTTTTGATTACAAAATTGAGGGCGAATTTTTCATTTTTCTGCTTGGGGCAATCTTTGGTCTTTTCTTAGTTGTGATGACCACTAATTTGCTCGTCTTATTTGTGGCGTTAGAGTTTGTTTCGATATGTTCGTACTTACTTGTTGTGATGAAAAAAGGTAAACCGAATGTAGAGTCGGGTATCAAATACCTGCTTTTTGGGGCAACGAGTTCGGCGGTGATGTTGTACGGGATGTCGTGGTTTTATGGCATTACGGGAAGCCTGAACTTTGCTGATCCTGCTTTCAACGCAGCTTTGCTGGATACTCCGGCTTGGGTAATTCAAGTGGTTGGTTTCATGACGCTGGGCGGCGTACTTTTCAAGCTTTCCGCCGCACCATTTCACGCCTGGACGCCCGATATTTACGAAGCCACACCAACGCCCGTTGCTTCGTTTTTATCCATTGCACCAAAAGCGGCTGCTGTGTTGGTAATGACTCGCATTTTTGAGCATTTATCCGTTGATTTCGTGCCGGTTTTGACCGTCATAATTTTACTTTCCCTTACCATCGGAAACTTTTCTGCCTTGTGGCAAACCAACGCAAAAAGAATGCTTGGTTATTCTACCATTGCTCAAGCGGGTTTTATATTAATCGGGTTATTGGTTAATAACACTACGGGTTTTCAAGCGGCGTATTTTTACGTAACCGCCTACGTTTGCATCACGATGGGAGCGTTTGTTTTGATAGATTTAATTGCCCAACGCACCCTAAATTACGAACTCGAATCCATGCAAGGGCTTGGGCAGTTTGATGTAATCATTTCTGTTGCCTCCGTTATTTTGATGATGGCGTTAGTTGGCTTTCCACCAACCATCGGATTTACTTCCAAGCTGTTGATATTCAGTTCATTATGGGATGTCTATCAATTTGACGGAAACGCCATTTACGCCGTTGTGCTGGTTTTTGGCTTGTTAAATACCGCCGTTTCGATGGTGTATTACCTCAAAATTCCGTTTTACTTAATCGTGAAACCCCGCCCGCACAAAATGACGTGGCTGTACGTTGGTTTCTGGAAATATATCTTAGTTGCTTTCTTAGCGTTCGTCACAATTTACCTCTTTATTCTTCCCGAAAATATGATTGGTTGGGTGAATGGGTTTTCGTTTTTAAAATAATTGAAGCGTTATCGCTTTCAACCTTTCCTCCGTACTCAAATCGCCACTAATCCAATTAATTTCTAACCCCCGCTTTTCCATACTTCTGAAGAAAGTCATTTGACGTTTTGCGAAGCGATGAATTGCCGTGTTGAGCCGTTCAAAAAGCTCCTCTTTTGTCCAGTTTCCTTGCAAGTATTCGGTGATGAATTTGTATTCTAAACCGTAGTAAATCAGTTGTTCTGGCGTTATTCCTGAATTTAATAAATCTTCTACTTCTTCGATAAGTCCTTCGTTGTCAATACGTTGTCGAAGTCGTTTCGTGATTTTCTCTCGTCGTAATTCAACGGGCGGGTTTAGGCAAAAGAGTTTGTTCCCGATAGCTATCGTGATGGGTTTGAGGTTTTGAGTTCTTGGTTTTTGCCCGACGTTTGTTTTTGCTCGATTATTGATTATTGTTAACTGTTCATTGTTAACTGAAAAGACCTCAATACCCCGAATAATTCTTTTTCGAGTAGAAATATCAACTTCATGATTTGGGGAAATTCGATTCAGGATTTCGAGTAATTCTTCCGTACTCTTTTCGAGAAGTTCTTTTCTTAACTCTTCGTTTGGTGGAATGTCAAGCGTGGTAAAATCTCGTAAAAGGGCTTCGACGTACAGCCCCGTTCCGCCGCAAATAATGGGCGTTTTATTTCGGCTTTGAATATCGGTAATTGCTTTCAGGCAATCGGTTTTGAATCGTGAAACGTCGTACTTTTCTCCAGCGTCAAAAATGTCTATTAAATGATACTTAATTTGCTGATTGTCAATAATGTATTCTTCGTAATCTTTTCCCGTGCCGATGTTCATTCCCCGATAAACCTGTCGGCTGTCTGCACTGATAATTTCACCGTTAAGTTGCTTCGCTAAAGCCACGGCGAGTTTTGTTTTTCCGCTGGCGGTTGGGCCGAGGATGATGGGAATAACTTGACTTTGTACGTTTTCTTGGTTCATTCCTTAAAGTTAAGAATTTCCGAAATCGAATAATGAATTTGACTCACTAACATTGTTAATTGAAGCAGTATTTGTGAAATCCCGTTAACCGCCGTAGCTTTAAGGAATCATTCACAAATAAGAAATAATTGATGGAAATATTAGGCATAGACGTAGGCGGTTCGGGCATGAAAGGTGCATTAGTGAATATTGAAACCGGAGAATTGACCACGGAGCGTTTCCGAATTGCTACGCCCAAATCTAAGAAACCCGAAGATATGGCGAAAGTCGTCAAACGAATTACAAGTCATTTTAAGTACGAAGGCCCCGTTGGTTGCGGTTTCCCGACGCTCGTGCACCACGGCGTTGCACGTTTGCATAGCAACCTCGATCCTGAATGGGTGGGAACAGATATTCCGAAATTATTTGAAAAAGAGTGCGGAATGCCTTTTGTTGTCATCAACGATGCCGATGCTGCCGGAGTTGCCGAAATGGAACACGGTGCGGGCAAAGATAATAAAGGCGTGGTGATTATGATTACCATTGGGACGGGTCTTGGCTCAGGCTTCTTCGTAAACGGTAAATTAGTGCCGAATTTTGAACTGGGAAGACTCAATTACAGAAAGAAAATTTTGTGGGAGCAGTATGCCGCTGATTCCATCCGAACTACTGATAAGCTTACGTGGGTACAGTGGGCAAAGCGTTTCAATCAGTATCTTCAGCACATTGATATGCTTTTTTCGCCTGATCTGATCATACTTGGTGGCGGTGCAAGTAAAAAAATGAACCTCTTTGAAAAGCACATAAAACTCGGCGTAAACGCCGAAGTTGTAGCCGCCCAAACCCAAAATGAAGCCGGGATTATCGGTGCCGCCATGGCAGCGAAAGGGTTGTTGTAAAATTCAAAATGCTCCCTTCCCTCCCGTATGTACGGGATTGGGGAAGGGGACAGGATGGGATCACATCTCCCCCCGAATCTTCTCGGCCGTTTCGGCAAGTTCTTCTTGCGTAACCGTCAGTTTATCGCTAAAATCCATGTCTGCCATGCTGTTTAACGGAATCAAATGCA
>JANQUM010000084.1 GCA_030731175.1 Spirosomataceae bacterium | reverse complement strand
GGGAATAAGAAACAAGAATTTATCGTAACTCACACAAAGAAAATTTTTGGAACACTATTTGCGTTAGTGTAATAGTAAATCAACTGAATATTTATGAAACGTCTCCTTACCTACACGCTTTTAGCCTGCATTTTTGTCGGAATTACGTCATTTACTTTTGAGAAAAAGGCAACCGAACCTGCGGATGACAAAATCGAATGGCTAACCTTAGAAGAAGCTTTTGCTCGTAACCAAAAAGCCCCCCGCAAGATATTAATCGACGTTTATACGGGCTGGTGCGGTTGGTGTAAGGTGATGGACAAAAAGACGTTCACAAACCCAGAAGTTATCAAATACGTGAACAAAACATTCTACGCAGTAAAACTCGATGCCGAAGGCAAAGACCCAATTACTGTGGGCGATACACAATATAAATTTGACGCTCAAAAGCGTTCGCATGAAGCGGCAATTGCTCTTTTACAAGGCAAAATGAGCTACCCAACAATCGTTTACCTCGACGAAGCCTTCAACATGATTCAACCAATTTCTGGGTACATGGAAGCTCCAAAATTTCATCAGGTTATTACTTTCTTAGGCGGAGATTACCACAAGAAACAACCGTTTGAAGAATACGCTGCCGGCACTTACAAGCAGGTATTTAAAGGGGTTGAGTAAAAGCCCCTGCACCTTTCATAAGCAAACTCAAGAGAAGTATAAAAGCCCTTCCCTCCCGTAAGTACGAGACTGGGGAAGGGTTCGGATGGGGTGTTGTTAAATCAACACCTCACCCGTCATTTCTTTAGGTATTTCAACGCCCATAATTTTTAAAATCGTTGGGGCGATATCTCCGAGTTTTCCGTCTTTTGGTTTGCCTTCGTATTCATCATCTACCACGATAAATGGCACGAGGTTTAACGAGTGGGCGGTATTTACCGTTTTATCATCGTTTAGCATAAAATCGGCATTGCCGTGGTCAGCAATTACGAGCGACGTGTAACCATTCATCAAGCCAGTTTCTACCACTTCTTTTAGGCATTCGTCCACGGCTTCAACAGCCTTTACAACCGCATCAAAATCTCCGGTGTGACCAACCATATCTGGGTTAGCAAAATTCAGACAAACGAAATCAACTTCGCCTTTGTCAAGTTCCGGCAAAACTAAGTTTTTCAAGTCATTTGCCGCCATTTCTGGTTTTAAGTCATAAGTTGCTACGTCTTTTGGTGATGGAGCCATTAAACGGCTTTCACCTTCAAATTCTAATTCCCTTCCACCCGAAAAGAAGAATGTCACGTGAGGATATTTCTCTGTTTCGGCCGCTCGTATTTGCTTTTTACCCGCCGCCGAAAGGACTTCGCCCAAGGTATTCACGAGATTATCTTTTTCGTAGATTGGATGTACTTCTTTGAACGTTTTATCATAATTAGTCATGGTCAAATACCGTAACTTCAACGCCTTCATTTCTTGCTCTGGGAAGTCTTTTTGGGTCAACACTTCCGTAATTTCACGCCCGCGGTCAGTTCTGAAGTTAAAGCAAAGTACTACGTCGCCTTCTTCGATAACGCCAACTGGCTTTTCGTTTTCCGTAACCACAATTGGCTTCAAAAATTCATCGGTAATATCTGCGTCGTACGATTCCTGAATTGTGTTTTGGATATCTACGGCGGCTACGTACTTTTCTCCAACTCCTTTTACCATCGCATCGTACGCCAATCGAACTCTATCCCAGCGTTTATCCCGATCCATGGCATAATATCGCCCCGTTAGCGAAGCAATTTTTCCTCCTGTGTTGCTCAAATGCTGCTGTACATCGTTGATAAATTCCTTTCCGCTTTTCGGGTCGCAGTCGCGGCCATCCATGAAAGCGTGAACAAACACATCTTTAACTCCGGCTTCAGCAGCGATTGAGCAAAGCCCTTTCAGGTGGTCAATGTGCGAATGCACACCGCCGTCAGAAACCAAACCGATAAAATGAACTTTCTTATTATTGGCTTTTGCGTAATCCAACGCATCTTTCAAAATCGGTTCCTTTGCAAGGTTTCCGTTTTTTACATTGACATTTATTCGTTCGAGTTCCTGATAGACTATCCGCCCGGCACCGAGGTTCATGTGCCCCACTTCGGAGTTTCCCATTTGCCCGTCAGGTAAACCAACGGCACTTCCAGAAGCCTGCAAGGTACTATTTGGGTAGTTTTCCATCAAATATCGGAAGTACGGAACGTCGGCGGCTTCAATAGCACTACGCCATTCTTCGCCTTTTTTGGGTATTCCCCAGCCATCAAGTATTACTAATATTGCTTTATTATTCATGGTAGTTTTTGGTTTGAGTGTTAAAAATGCAAGGTACAAAATTGAACACGATAAGTAAACAACCGCGAACATTCTGAATCGATATTCTGGAACTGGTTATTCGTGTAAAATTCCTTTTTCCCCAATGACCGGAATTTCCGTAAAATGCTGCTCGCTAAGGCTATCCGGCACGAATAAATAGCGTTTGTCGAATAGTTTATCGTCAATCCAGAAGCTAATCCAGTATTCATTATTGAGGTGAAAAACTGAGGGATCAATCAGTTCAATTTGCTCAAATCCGTTTCCTTTAATTTCAGTGAAAGAATACCGCAGCGTAGATGTTTTTTGCATTTCATCCTTCAACTTTCCAAAACCAGTAGATGTAACCATCACGTTTGAAATAATAGTACTACCAGTATTTATCAAATAAACTTTCCACGGTGATTGCAAATCTTCATTATCAGGAATTACTGCGACTATTACATTTTTCACCGAGGGAAACTCAATATCTTTATTCATATTCTTCAAATTTCAATTATCTTGCAAAGATAAGTAGAAGTACGAATTTCGACGTCGTTATCAGTAGATTTACAACTTATCTTAAAACTTGCTGACACATAACGAAGCACAATTCGAAATGGACTATCCGGCGTATAATTGTACATCAATAATAGTTAATCATACTAAAACCTATTCAACCAACTATGAATATTCAAGGAAGAGCTAAAGAGGGATTAACTTACGATGCCATCGTGGTCGGATCCGGAATGTCGGGCGGAATGGCGGCTAAAGAACTGACTGAAAAGGGGTTAAAAGTTCTGATGCTTGAACGTGGTCGGCACGTAGAACACATTACTGGCTACGAAAACGCCTATAAAAACCCGTGGGATTTTCCGCACCGGGGAAATCTAACGCAGGAACAACTCAAAG
Organism: Spirosomataceae bacterium; assembly: GCA_030731175.1. Taxonomy (GTDB): domain Bacteria; phylum Bacteroidota; class Bacteroidia; order Cytophagales; family Spirosomataceae; genus JANQUM01. The sequence goes on along the minus strand of JANQUM010000084.1, from coordinate 6,797 downwards.
ATTATTACTCAGGAGCAAGGGCGGGATTTGCCAAATCTGAAGATATTTTACCGCATTTTGTAAACGATGTAAAATACCCTTTTGCCGAAAAACGCCGTTTTGATTGGGTGCGTGGCTACCAAACGGGCGGTCGCTCTTTGACTTGGGGGAAACAATCTTACCGCTGGAACGAGCGGGATTTTATGGCAAACCTCGAAGACGGGCACGGCGTTGACTGGCCAATTCGCTACCAAGACCTTGCCCCTTGGTATGACCACGTAGAGCGTTTTGTGGGAGTTAGCGGACAAAAAGAAGGACTAGACGTGCTTCCCGACGGTATTTTCCAACCACCAATGGAAATGAACTGCGTGGAGAAAGAAATGAAGAAAAGCATTGAGCAAAAATACAAAGATCGCCGCATGACCATTGGGCGGGCGGCTCACTTGACAGAACCCACCGAAGAACAACTTTCGCTCGGACGCGGAACGTGTCAATACCGAAATCTTTGCAAGCGTGGCTGCCCATTCGGGGCGTACTACAGCACAAATAGTGGTTCGCTCCCTGCCGCTCAACGAACAAATAATCTGACCTTAATCAACGACAAAATAGTTTACAGCGTAATTTTTGAAAAAGATACCGAGAAAGTTATCGGCGTAAAAGCCATTGACGAAAACACCAAAGAGGAGATTGAGTATTTCGGAAAATTAATATTCCTGAATGCTTCTTCTATGAATACGGCGTGGATAATGATGCAATCAAAATCATCAAAACACCCGAACGGACTTGGCAACGAAAGCGACCAATTGGGCAGAAATATCATGGACCACCACCTTGCCGTTGGGGCAAGCGGAACTTACGAAGGCTTTGAAGACAAGTATGAGTTTGGTCGCCGACCGAACGGCTTTTACATTCCGCGGTTTGCCAATTGGGGAAATGACAAACGCGACTTTCTGCGTGGCTTTGGGTATCAGGGAGCAGTATCGCGAGGTCGTGGAAACACGCCGCCTTCAGGAGCAACTTTCGGTGCAGAATTTAAAGAATCACTTACCGAGCCGGGTGCCTGGTCAATTTGGTTTGGTGGTTTCGGTGAAACCCTCCCCGACCCTACCAACCGCATGACACTTTCTGAAACGAAAGATAGCTGGGGCTTGCCAATCATTGAATTTGATGCCGCCTGGGGCGAAAACGAATGGAAAATGCGGGAAGCAATGATGCAAGAGGCAGTCGCAATGCTCGAAATTGCCGGTTTCAAAGACGTAAGCGGCTATAACGATAAAGAGAAAAGTCCGGGCGTGGGAATTCATGAAATGGGGACAGCACGGATGGGTCGCGACCCAAAAACTTCGGTTTTAAACGGCAATAACCAAGTTTGGGGAGCAGAAAACGTTTTCGTAACTGACGGAGCGGCGATGACTTCTACCTCTTGCGTAAATCCTTCGCTGACCTACATGGCAATGACCGCACGAGCCGCAGATTTTGCAGTAAATGAGTTGAAGAAAATGAATTTGTAAGCGAGAGAAAACCAGTGGGGATTTGTAAGAATCAGTTTGCGAATCCCCAGTGGTTTATTTGACATTGATTAGGCCCAACTTGCTGGTAAAAACCTCTGACATTTCGTTGGCTAACGCTTTCAATAGATTATATGGTTTAAATGCTTTTTAACGCATATACTGTTAGTTTTTCTTCGTTTTAACCTGCAATTCCTCCCACGGAGTTGAGCCGTCTTTTTCACGGTTAAACGTATGATCCCTACTTTCACCAATCACGATTTCTGCGGTGGTATAAATCAGATTTCCTTCTAATAAATGCCCGCCCGTAGTTTTGCCCAAGCTGTCAGACATACTAAGATGAATGTGCGAGCCATTCACGCTGACCGTACCCACCAGGCTCACAATTTCGAAATGACCGTTACTTTTGGCACCTTCAGGCTGATTTGCGAAACGTATATTCGACTGTGTTAAGCTGCCCACGCAAGTCATAATCCAACCGGCTTCGATCTTTTCTTTCTTGACAAAAGCCTCAATTTCTTTTTTCAAATCTTGATTAGGTTTCAAACGAAATGCGTGAATTTTTACGTTTTCAGTGTCCATTGATTGGGTGTTTTTGCATTGAAAAAATGCCATCGAAAAAATCAGAAAGAAAAGGTATTTCATAAGATTGTAGCGTAGAACAGGCATTTTCAGTTTTGTAAAAATACAAAAAACGACGGTTTGTTTTTAGCTTACCAATAATTTGAAACTTGTGCAGTATATTTACAGAAGTTAAACACTAAAAGCCGCCATGAAAAAAATCCTTACTCTCCTCCTTCTTCCAATGGTACTTGTCGGTCAAACCGAAGTAAACTCTACCATTGATAACGTGACCGTTTTTACCAACGGTGCCCAAGTTGTTCGGAAAGCAAACGTTTCCTTACAGAAAGGAGACAATTCACTTATCATCAAAAACTTATCCCAAAGTTTAGATCCGAACAGCATTCAAATTTCTACGAAAAACGATTTGACGATTCTTTCGTTAAATCACCGACAAGTCACGGCATTTGACAACGAAAAAGCCGCCGACGAAATTGAAGCCTTGAACGCCAAAATTGCGGGCTTTAAAAGCAAAATTGGCGTAATATCGAAAGACCTGAATTTACTCAAAAAGCAGGAAGATTTGTTGTTACAAAACCAACGTGTTGGTGGCGAACAGTCGGGTATGAAACCCGCCGATTTAAAAGCCGTGGTTGATTATTTCAAACAAGAAATCACCGAAGTTGTAAACAAACAATACGACTTAAATTTGAAATTGAATGCTCTCGAAGATAGCGTAAAAACAACCAACCGAGTCATGACGAATCTCCGAAATAGTCCGCAGCAAACAACATCCGAAATTACGTTGATTATTGCGTTTGAAAAATCTGAAAAAGTAGATTTAACGCTGAGTTATTTCGTGAAAGAAGCGGGCTGGAAGCCTAATTACGACCTTAAAATTACGAATATTTCAATGCCGCTTCGCTTACTTTACAAAGCCGATGTTTATCAATACACGGGCGAAGATTGGAAAAATGTGCGTTTGACGCTCTCAAATGCCAATCCGAAACAAAACGGTGAAGCCCCCGAACTCAAAACGTGGTATTGGGGCGAGGCGAACAGCTACGAAGCTTACCAAAATAATATCGAGAACGAAAAAACTGAAATTTCTCAGGTAAACGGTGTGGTAACAAGTGCAAGTGATAATACCCCAATAATTGGGGCAAATGTCTTGATTATGGGAACAACGTTAGGAACAGTAACCAATGAAAACGGTTTTTACCAATTGGCAATTCCGCCAGATTTACGAAGTAAACGGAACAACTTGAGTTTTAGCTACATTGGTTTTGTTAATCAAAACCGCTTTGTAAACGCATCTAACATCAACGTTTCGATGCAAGAAGACGCCAAAGCATTAGAAGAAGTGGTTGTAGTCGGTTACGGCGTTCAAAGAAAAAAAGAAATGACGGGTGCAGTTGCTTCCATCGGGAAAGGTAGATCAGTTGCGTTTGCCGCTCCCCAAGCCGTCGAAATCAAACAGTTAATGAACGAATCGGACGCTCCGACGAGTCTAAATTTTGAGTTAAAAGAAAAATTCAGCGTACCTTCTGACGGTAAAGAGTACACCGCCGAATTGAAAGAACTACAAATTCCGGCTCAATACGAATACACCACCATTCCGAAAATCGACAACGTGGCGTTCCTAAAAGCCAAGATAATTGACTGGGAACAATACAATTTATTACCCGGAGCTGCCAACCTCTATTTTGAAGGAACTTACCTCGGAGAATCCGCACTTGACCTTAGTAATGAAGATACGCTAAACATTTCGATGGGGCGAGATAAGCAATTGATTATCAAACGAGAACGCATCAAAACGTATCAGAAAAAACAATGTATTGGTGGAAATAAAATTGACACTTACGGTTACGAGATTGAAGTTCGGAATACGAAATCATTTGCCGCAAATTTGATCGTCATGGATCAGTTTCCGTTATCAAAATATAAAGTTGTGGAAGTCTATGACACCGAAGCAAAAGGGGCAACAGTTGATGCCGAAACGGGCAAGATATCTTGGAATCTCAATTTAGCACCCAACGAAAGCCGCACGCTCCAACTGAAATACACCGTAAAATACCCAAAAGACCAATTGGTTGAAGTAAAGTAATATGAAAATCCTCCACACCGCCGATTGGCACCTCGGAAAATCATTACACAAATACAGTTTAGAAGAAGACAACGTTCTTTTTCTAAACTGGTTAGTGCACGAAATACGGGAAAGAAAAACCGAACTATTACTCGTTTCGGGAGATATTTTTGATACCACAAATCCGAAAAATTCGGCGTTGACGATGTATTATAATTTCTTGAAACAACTCATTCCGTTGAATTGTCGGGTGATAATAACCGGAGGAAATCACGATTCGCCGTCATTGCTCAACGCACCAAAAGACATTCTAAATTTGTTAAACGTCGATGTCGTTGGGCAAGCGACGGAAGACATTCAGGATGAACTGATTGTAATAAAAAACGAAGCTAACGAACCAGTTTTGCAAATTGCCGCCGTTCCGTATTTGAGAGATGCTGACCTTCGGAAATCTGTATCGGCAAACAGTTACGATAATCAATTATTACAAATCAGCGAAGGAATAAAATCACATTACGAATCGCTGGCGGAATTATTGAACCCCGACGTTCCGAGCATTGCGATGGGGCATTTGTACGTGCAGGGTGTAAGTACTTCGGATAGCGAACGAGAAGTTCACGCCATTGGCGGCGTCGCAGCTTTCACTTCTGATAATTTTCCGAAAGCATTTGATTACATCGCTCTCGGGCATATTCACAAGCCGCAACGCATCGCAGATTCAGATTACATCCGCTATTCAGGTTCGCCAATTTCGTTGAGTTTTAGCGAAAGAAAAGATCAAAAGTACGTGATTGAGCTAACGTTAGAAAACGGAAAAATTCAAACTCCCAAACTCGTAGAAGTTCCGAAATTTCGAGAATTGAAACGCATGAAAGGAACGGTTGACGACGTTTGGAAAAGCCTTGAATCCTATCAGTCTGAATGCCAATTACCCACTTTGATGGAAATTTTGGTGGAAGAAGAAACCTACGACCCAAACCATACACTTCGTTTTAATTTGATGAACCAAGAGTTTGAAAACCACGATTTTGCTATCGTAATTTCAAAACTTTCCTACAAAAATAAAGTAGCGGGAACGGCTCAACTTTTTGCCATTGGCGAAAACGTAGCTTCGCTTTCACCGAAAGCAATTTTCCTAAAACGAATTGAAGGAGATGAGATTGAAGAAACTTCCAGAAACGAACTCATCAATGCTTTCGACGAGTTATTTCAGGAAGTTTCCGAAAATGAGTGAGTTTGATTGGCAACAAGTAAGAGTTTTTCATTAGAAATAGAACAGAAAGCGAAACTGATCAGCGTTTCACGCTTCTGTAATCTCCATTCTAATATCGTCAAATCTCCGTTACCCCTGAAACACGTTTTCAAAACGAAGGTGCTTTACGGATTCTCCCGATTCAGCGAGTTCGTTCAATGAATCAATTCCGATTTCGAGGTGTTTTTGCACAAAATTTGTGGTCACAACCTTGTCGCTTTCTTCGGTTTTTACGCCTTCTGGCTGCATTGGGTTGTCAGAAACCAATAATAATGCACCGTGCGGAATGGAGTTTACGAAGCCGACGATAAAAATCGTCGCCGTTTCCATGTCAATTCCTAACGCTCTAATTTCCCTCAAATATTCCTTAAACTCTTCGTCATGTTCCCAAACCCGGCGGTTAGTTGTGTAAACAGTGCCCGTCCAGTAATCCATGTTGTGCTTGATTATCATCTCAGAGACAGAGCGTTGCAACCGGAAAGACGGCAAAGCTGGAATTTCAGGTCGTGCGTAATCATCGCTCGTTCCCTCACCCCTGATTGCTGCAATTGGCAAAATGAAATCACCGAGTTGCGACACTTTCTTCAAACCTCCGCATTTACCCAAAAACAGAACTGCTTTGGGTTCTACGGCGGTAAGCAAATCCATGATAGTTGCCGCCAGCGGGCTGCCCATTCCAAAATTTATGATCGTGATATTTCCGTGTGACGAAGTTTGCATCGAACGACCAATCCCTCGAATGGGGGCGTCGTATTTATCGGCAAACATTTGTACGTAATCGTAAAAATTGGTTAGTAAAATATAAGGTTTAAATTCCTCAATGGGCGTTCCAGTGTAGCGTGGAAGCCAGTTGTCAACAATTTCTTTTTTAGTTTTCATTCGTTTCTGTTTATTGTAAATAGTTAATTATTACCAGAAAATCCCTCCAAAAGAGGGCAAACGAAGAACAGAATGTAAGTAGCAGAGCGGGAAATTGTGTGAAACTTTGTCGCCGCAAAATCTGGTTATAACCTTAGTATTACCGATTTCTTGGGGTTATAAACTTCAGCCACAAATTTAAAGTTCATTATCAAATGAAAATTCCCGAACTGCCCGTACTCACATTGCCCAAGTTTGATTACAAAATTACGGAATCAGACGGGAAGTCTGTAATCTTTGATATTATCAGAAAAAAAAACATAGTTTTAACTCCCGAAGAATGGGTGCGGCAGCACGTAATCCACCTATTGATTGCTAATTACGGGTACTCCCGAGGTTTATTTCAGGTGGAAAAAGGAACGTCGTACAATTCACTCCAAAAACGAACAGACATTGTGGTTTACAACCGTGAAGGCTCGCCTCATTTATTAGTAGAATGTAAAGCCCCCGAAATTAAAATTAATCAATACGTTGTGGAGCAAGCAAGCCGTTA
>JANQUM010000083.1:2477-10042 GCA_030731175.1 Spirosomataceae bacterium | reverse complement strand
ACTTATAAAGGTAGCTAATTCAGCTACTAAGTAAAGAAGTGGCTTAATTAAATCATTCCCTCATCCGCAAAACTGAAATAACCATTGTTGGCAAAAATTACGTGGTCAAGCACAGGTAAATCTAAATAACTGCCGCCTTCTTTGATTTTTTTGGTCAACGAAATATCAGCTTGGCTGGGCTTTAAATTTCCTGAAGGGTGATTGTGAACTAATATTATTGCTGAAGATAAATGCGAAAGAGCTTCTTTGAAAATAATTTTCGGGTCGGCTACCGTGCCGCTCACTCCGCCCGAACTAATTTGTATTTTTTTCATCACTTCGTTGGAGCGACTCAACAGTAAAATCCAAAATTCTTCGTGGGGCAAGTCAAGTAAATAAGGCTTCATGCAGTTGTACGCATCTGCCGAGCTGCCAATTTTTTCCTTTTTCAAAACCTCGCTTTCTTTCCGCCTTCTTCCCAATTCAAGCGTAGAAATGATGGCAATAGCCTTTGCTTCGCCAATTCCCTTGAATTTCATCAGGTCTTTCAGGCTTAATTTCGCTAATTCGTGCAGGTTATTATCCACACTTGCCAAAATCATTTTTGCAAGATCAACCGCAGAAACCTCCCGCGTGCCTGACCCCATGATGATTGCCAAAAGCTCGGCGTCCGTCAAAGCAGATTTGCCTTTTGCCATTAGCTTTTCTCGTGGTCTATCCTCTTCCGCCCAAGACAAAATTGAGCGGTTCGGTTGGTAGTTTTCCATCAAAATTGGGTTAAATTGATTGTTTCAAGAATTTAAAGATACCCTTTTGACCGCAAAAGCATAAAAAAAGTCACCTACGTTTCCGTAAGTGACTTTTCTGTAAAATATTATATTCTGCGAAACGCTTACAGAGCGTTTACAAAAACTGCAAGACCTGATTTCAAGTTTGCCGCTTTATTTTTGTGGATTACATTCTTGCGAGCAAGTTTGTCAACCATTGAAGATACTGTCTTGAACAACTCAGCCGCTTCTGCTTTATCTTCAGTAGCTCTCAACCTACGGATAGCCGTACGGGTAGATTTATGCTGATACCTGTTTCTTACACGCTTTGCTTCGTTTGAACGGATGCGTTTTAATGCGGACTTATGATTTGCCATTTTATATTATTGTTATATCTGTCTATTCGTAATTTCGGGCTGCAAATTTAGCAAAATTTCTGTATAAACAAAATCCAATTCTTATTTTTGCGGTTTTAATTTCCGCACAATTTACTTTAAGGATAAACTATTTCTTATTTTCTGTGAAGTGAGGTTATACTTCGTACGTAAATGTCGCAATTAATAAGGTTGGGGTTTAGAAAACGTGACGTTCCTGTCATTAAATAAATTTTGCCTATTTTTGTCATTACAATTGCTTTTCTATAATCCTTAGCTTTCAATAAATCTGTGGCAACCAAACGAAGAAACTCCTCCGTAAACAGCAGGAAAAACAGCACCAGCCGAAGCCCTGCCGCCAAGCCAATCTCAAACCCAACGGATTGGGCGTTGCTACAACACCAAATAACTATGGTGGCGGGCGTGCTTTTCATTGCTCTTTCTGTTTTAATGTTCATTTCTTTTGTGTCGTTTCTGTTTACGGGCACCGCCGACCATGATTTGGTCAGAAATGAATTCACAACCACCGTAACCGAAACCACCCGCCGTGCTGAAAATACGTTAGGACTTTTTGGGGCGTATATCTCGCATTGGTTTATTTACAAGTGGTTTGGCATTGCGGCGTTTGGGTGGTTACCAATTATGTTTTTGGGCGGCTACCGCATGATTTTTCAGAAAGATTTATTTGAAATAAACCTGAACCGCTACGCCGTAGCTACGCTTTTCTACGTCTTTTTTATCTCGATTTTCTTCGGATATTTCGTTGTGAATTTTGATTTGAACGAACACGGAATCACTTCGGGTGGAATTGGGTTTTCGGTCAATAATTACCTGAGCCGCATCATTGGTTGGGGTGGCATTTTCATATTGGCGGCAGCACTTGTGGGCTGGCTAATCATGTTTCACGGCTTCACCGAAATTGACGACGCAGTTTCGGCTTATATTTCTCAATTTTTTAAGAAACGCCGTTCTTTTCAAGAAAAGCTCGACGATTTAGACAATTCTTACGAAGATGAGGAAGAAGAAACATTTATTCCTCGAAAGGAAAGACAATCCGAGCCAATTAAAACTACCGAAAAGGAAACAAATTTAATTCAGGAGAAGCCATTTCAGGGCGGAGTTGATTTTTCGGTAGAAGCAAGAAAAGAGCAACCGCCCGTTATTGAAGAAGAACCGGAGGAAGAAAGTCTACAATTACAAATTGACGAAACGCCAAATTCGTTTGTTCCCGATGACGACGACGAAGAAGATGTAAACGAAAAGCTTCTGAAAGACTTCGGGTTATACGACCCAACGCTTGAGCTTTCGGGTTATAAATTTCCGCCAATTTCTATCTTAAGCAACCACACATCGCCCACGAAAGTTACCGACGCTGAACTTGCGATAGAGCTCGAACAAAACAAAAATAATATCGTGGAAACGATGCGGAATTTCTCCATCGGAATTTCGAGCATTAAAGCCACCGTTGGCCCAACGGTTACGCTCTACGAAATTATCCCGGAAGCGGGCGTTCGGATTTCAAAAATAAAAAATTTAGAAGACGATATTGCCTTGAGTTTGGCGGCACTGGGAATCCGTATCATTGCTCCAATGCCCGGAAAAGGCACAATTGGTATTGAAGTTCCGAACACAAACCGAGAAATTGTTTCAACTAAATCTTGCATTGCGGGGGAAAAATTCCAGAACTCGAAATACGAATTGCCGATCATTTTGGGAAAAACGATTTCCAACGAAATCTACGTCGGAGACCTCGCCAAAATGCCGCACCTGCTCATGGCGGGAGCAACCGGACAAGGTAAATCTGTGGGCTTGAACGTCATTCTGACTTCACTACTTTACAAAAAGCACCCCGCCGAAATCAAGTTTGTTTTGGTTGACCCGAAAAAGGTAGAACTCACGCTTTTCAACAAAATTGAACGGCACTTTTTAGCGATGTTACCGGGTTCAGAAGAAGCTATAATTACCGACACAAAAAAGGTTATCCATACACTGAACTCACTATGTATCGAAATGGACAGCCGCTATGATTTACTCAAAGATGCTCAGGTAAGAAATATCAGAGAATACAATACCAAATTTGCGAAACGCCGATTAAGCCCCGAAAAAGGGCACAAGTTTTTGCCCTATATCATATTGGTGATTGACGAACTCGCCGATTTGATGATGACCGCGGGGAAAGAAGTGGAGCAGCCAATTGCCCGCCTCGCTCAGCTTGCCCGAGCCATTGGTATTCACCTAATTGTGGCAACGCAACGCCCGTCAGTGAATGTAATTACGGGTTTGATAAAAGCCAATTTTCCGGCACGTTTGTCTTTCAAGGTAACCGCAAAGGTAGATTCAAGAACTATTTTAGACACCGGCGGAGCGGAGCAGTTAGTCGGAAACGGAGATATGCTATTATCGATGGGTTCCAGCACGGTGCGTTTACAATGCCCTTTTGTGGATACGCCAGAAGTAGAAGAAATTTGCGACTTTATTGGCAGTCAGCGGGGTTACGAATCCGCCTACCTCCTACCCGAATTTGTGGGCGACGACGAAGGCTCAAGTCTTGATTTCAACCCGAACGAAACCGATCCGTTATTTGAAGATGCTGCCCGCTTGCTTGTTGCCTCGGGTCAAGGCAGCACATCGTTGATTCAACGCAAAATGAAAATCGGTTATAACCGAGCCGGACGCATTGTGGATCAACTCGAAGCCGCCGGAATCTTAGGCCCGTTTGAAGGCAGCAAAGCTCGTGAGGTTTTGGTCAAAACTTTGGAAGAATTGGAAGGGGTTTTGAGGGGTTTGAAGAATTGAGAAATTACATCATCCTAACAACCTATCTAAGTTTTCATCAAGCGTTTTCATACTACAAACCCACGCATTTTCTCGAAGTGCATAGTCATCAGAAGAAGGAGTTACGACCAAAAATGGCGGACTTTCAAGGTCTTCTAATGCGATTGTATTTCCACGACTTATTTTGGGAGCATTAGAGAGTTTTATCTCAATTGCTAATCGGACATTATTGCCATTCACGATAATTAAATCCAACTCTGAGCCGTCGGCGGTGCGGTAAAAATACGGAATATCCAACCAAGATAATTTCGAGATAACCTGCTCAATAACGTACCCTTCCCACGAGTTTCCGCTTAAAGGATGTCCCAGCAACGCATCGTAATTTGGGATTCGTAACAAAAAATGAAGCATTCCACTATCACGAATATAAAGCTTCGGAGTTTTCACCAAGCGTTTTCTAATATTTGAATGAAATGGCTCTAACTTCCTTACCAACAGCGTTTTCTCCAGAAAATCTACCTGTTGAATCGTTTTTGTTACGCTCACGCCCAACGACTTCGCCAAATTGGAATTATTCAGCATATTTCCTGTTTGATGTGCAAGCATCGTCAATAGCCGCCCCATTTCTTTGGGTTCAGTAGTCATACCCAATTGCGGCAAGTCTTTCTCCAAATAAGTTGAAACAAAAGAAGAAAACCATTGATGCCACAATTCGGCATCGGGGGCTAAATAAGCTGTTGGAAAACCGCCCCGAAACCAGTGCATATTCAAAAAATTATCTTGGTTAAGCGTATCGAGTTCAGAAAATAACAACGGGCTCATTTCGAGGTAGCTGATTCTTCCCGCCAGCGATTCAGAAGTATTTTTCAGTAAGTCAAACGAAGCCGACCCTAAAAAAATAAACCGCCCCGCTTCACGATGCCCGTCTATTTCTCCCCGCAGAAGCGGAAAAATATTTGGCAAACGATGTATTTCGTCGAAGATAACCGTTTTGTGGCGAAGACTTTCTAACGATAACGACGGAGCTTCTTCAAAGCGTTTCGCCACTTGTAGGTTTTCTAAATCAAAATACTCACTCGGCTTTTGCAATTCAGCCCGAAGGCTTTTCACCAGCGTTGTTTTTCCAACCTGCCGAGGACCAAGAATCGCAACCGCTGGGAAAAAAGAAACATTCTTTAAAATCCGTTTTTTTATCTTTCGTTCTACCATTTTCAAAAATTAACCCCGTAAATTTAAACTAAATATTTAAATTTACGGGGTTAATCTACCAAATTATAAACTCTTTCTACCTTGAATACTCGTACTCGTAGGTTACAAAGTTCACTTTGGGGCTAGAGGTATTAAGCTGAAAACGATCTTCGCCTTTATTGCTTATCAAAAAACCGTTTGCATTAAAAATTGGCGTGAATTTTTCTTCTTCAATCAAAATACGTTGACCGTTCTCGATAGAAAAAACCTGCTTAACATTACCAATGCCACCGCCGTAGGTCTCACTTTTCACAAACGGAAAACCCTTAAAATCTGGCAGAGCGTCGTAATAAGATTTTCCGGCGTGGTAGCTGCGTTCTTCGAGAGAAACAACCAGCCCAGAGTTTATCTGTTCACGCCTTATCAACTGTAAATCAGCATTGAAATAGCTTTTGATATTGCCACTGATACTGCTAAAACCACTTCCTTCGGCTTGGTAAGATGTCGGAATTCCGTTTCGGTAGTCGGTTGTTGAAGACCCTCCGCGAGAAAAAATTGTTTCTGTTCGCGTTAATTCTCCGGCGTCGTTATAAGAATAATTGGTTATCACGTCACCCACTTTCTCTGAAACCAATAACCCGTTTCGGTACGAAAAATTAGATTCTACGGTGCGAAAATCCGTTAGGCTGACAATATTTTGTGTGCTTTTGGAAAGCAATCCGTCTTCGACGTAAGTATATCGAATTGTGCGTTGCGATGCCAAAAACGTACCCGACGCTTTGAAAAAGGTGGTATCTTCCCGTCGCCGCTCAATCAGCAAATCGTTTTCATCATACGTGAAAGTGGTGGTAATGCGTTGCAGTTCGGTTGCCCGATCAGAGGTAATCACCGACTTGAGTAAAAAAACGGGCGAGTCGGGGTCTGGATTATTTTTGTTGCAACCCACCAAACATACTGCCAAAACCACTACAAGCCAATACCTCCTTTGTTTCATTATTTTCCAGTTTTTAAGTTAACCTCAATACCCCAAATTTTTTCGGCTTGTGAAATGCCGGATTTTCACCACTCATAGTGGGCGACCAACAAGTAAAATCACAGGTTTGCGGCGTACAAATCCAATCAGGGTTTTCGTGCGATGTTGTTGAGATAATTCGGTAAAAATTAATGCGGTAAACGTCCGATTTTCCACCAATTAGTTCCCACGGAATACTAAATTCTCCAAACCACGCATTCTCCATTACTTTTACATCATGCGTTATTTCTGCTTCGTCATACGGAATCATCGTCAGTTTATTGTCGCCACCTTCGCCCAACGTCGGATTAAAGACTTGACCCATCCAAATAGTATTATTTGGGTTGATTTCAAATTCCAAATAGTTAGTCGAATCAGCTTCCGACGGAGCAATGAATAACTCAAAAACTTCCTGATTAAACAGGTTATCGTTGTGGGTTTTCATGCTATTTTGAGCCGTAAACGGATTATCGTGGCAACGAAACCTTACGTGCAAGCGGTTGTTGTCATATTTTAGGTGAACTTCCGTTTTTTGAGTCGCCAAACTACCATCTGTTGAATGGCGGAATTGCTCATTTTGCAACGCGGTCCAGTCGTCTTGCGTTAACTTTATTTCGTACATGGGGTTTTATTAGGGATGAAAACAAATATACCCAAAATCTGAATGTTCAGGTACGAGTGCCTATTTTTACAATTGAAAAAGTGCAAAAGTCAATGAATATACTAATTACCGGGGCAAATGGTTTGGTGGGAAGTGCGGTAGCAAAAACGTTTATCGGTAAAAATCACCACGTAAAAGCATTGTGCCGAAGTTCCGCCGATTTGTCGTTACTCGAAGGCGTCAAAAACGACATCGAAATAATTGAGGGTGACATCACAGACGTGCTTGGTTTATCAAACGCGATGCACGACATAGACGTAGTTATCCACACGGCGGCAATGGTTTCGTTTAACCCTAAAGAACGCACAAAAATGTATCATGTAAATGTACAGGGAACAACTAACGTAGTAAACTCTTGCCTCGAAACGGGGGTGAAAAAGTTGCTTTTTGTAAGTTCTATTGCGGCACTCGGCAGACCAACCACTCCAAACTTATCAAAGCAAATTACCAATATCGATGAATCACAGCAATGGGAAGAATCTTCGCTCAATTCGCATTACGCAAAGAGTAAGTACCTCGCTGAGTGTGAAGTTTGGCGGGGAGAAGCAGAAGGCTTGAAAGTTGCCGTTGTGAATCCGTCGGTTATTTTGGGCGAAGGAGATTGGTCTCGTAGCAGTACGCAATTATTTAAATACGTTTACGATGAAAACCGCTTTTACACACTCGGCAGTCTTAATTACGTCGATATTCAAGATTTAACGGGAATTATTTGCCACATAATCGACCAAAATGCTTTTGGGGAACGCTTTATCGTAAACGCTGGAACAATTACTTACAAAGAGTTTTTTGAGAAAGTAGCCGTCGCGTTT
>JANQUM010000083.1:0-2377 GCA_030731175.1 Spirosomataceae bacterium | reverse complement strand
TCGCTTGTTTTTTACGTTTTTATCAGTACATTTAATAAAATTTGACGGGTAAATTACACGGACAAAATTTAACGAAAGAAAATACATGAGTCAAAACCACCGAAACCAACGGGAAGACCCAAATATAAAAGAGTTTGCCCTGCAATTTGAGGCAATGTTGAGCAACGAAGAGAACCATTTCATGGAAGAAGCCACCTATGAATCGTTGGCGGATTATTACTTCCTGAACGGCAATCTTGACCTTGCCACCACCGCCTGCGAAATGGGCGTACTTAGTTACCCGAACTCGCTACAACTACAACTGATTCGCACGGAGTTGCACATCGCTAATAATGACTTTAATAAAGCGTTAGATTTGCTCGATCAGGTCAGTATTCTAAATCCTTCTGATAGTGAAGTAAGTTTCTTGCGAGGCGTTGTGATGGATTTGATGGGTGACCACATTCAGGCACTTGAAATTTTTCAGGAAATACTTCCCATAACTCCCGACAAAGACGCTGTATATTTTCAACTCGGTATCGTTTTTCAACATTTAGACGAATACGAGAAAGCCGTTTTGTGCTTTAAAAAAGCGGCAATAAAAAACCCCGAAAACCACCCGGCGTTGTACGAATTGGTGCACAGCATTGAAGAATCTGACGAAGTAGAAGCCTACATCCCATTTTTTCAGGAATTGACCGAAAACGACCCGTTTGCTTACGTAGCGTGGTTTTGCCTCGGTATGTGCCACAACCACGTGGGCGATACCGAAGCAACTATTGCTGCTTACCAATACGCCGTAGCAATCAAAGAAGACTTCTTCATGGGGTGGTTTAATTTAGGACATGTTTTCATGAATACCGAACAGTATTCTGAAGCTCAAGACGCGTACACAACAGCGGTTAAACTCGACGAAAACGCCGAAACCTACACGCACCTTGCGGCATCTTTTGAAAAAGTAGATGATTTCAGAACGGCGTATAAAAATTACCGAAAAGCAACCGAATTAGAAGAAACCTACGCCGATGCGTGGTTTGGAATGGCTTCGGTTTTGTACGAAGAAGGACGATGCATGGAAGCCGTTCATTTTATAAAAAAAGCAATCAAATTAAGGGAAGAAAACGGCGATTATTGGTTACTTTTAGGTGACACCGAAGCCCAATTAGGGAACTTCCTTTCGAGCGTAGAAGCCTACGAAAAAGCGGTGACTTACGATCCGTTGAATCTTGATACCTGGCTAAATTGGTCCTTGCTTTTTTGGGAACTCAAAGAACACGGGAAAGCACTTGATATTATTCAGGAAGGCTTGCACGAACTACCGGATGAAGCAGATTTGCATTACAGGGCGGCGGTATATTTGGTTTTTGCGGGAAATTACAACGAAGCCTACCGCTACCTTGAAACTGGCTTAACGCTCAATTACGACGCTCATACGCAGATTTACGACTTCTTCACAGAACTTGAAACTCAGAAAACGCTGCATCAAATAATTCAGCAGTATAAAGAGTAGAAGCCAAGCAGCCCCTAAATCCCCGAAGGGGACTTCTCTTTCTTCGCTGATTACAAATCTTCTCTAAAAAAACAAATACTATAAGAAACTCCCCCTTCGGGGGCTGGGGGGCTTCTTACTTCCAGCTACTTTTCAACTCTACCGTTCGGTTAAAAACTGGCTTTTCAGCGGTTGAATCTTTGTCTTGTACGAAATAGCCCGTCCGCATGAACTGATAGTAATCTGCGGCGGTGGCTTCCTTGATAAATGGCTCAACAAACGCCGTGGCTGTTATCAACGAATTTTCGTTTAGATGATCTTTAAAATCGCCTTCGGCGGCATCAACGTTTTCTACTTTGAAAAGGCGGTCATACTGACGAATTTCCACTTCAACGGCATCTTTCACAGAAACCCACTGAATTGTTCCCTTCGCCCGAACACCCGAGGTATCGCTGCCACTTTTACTGTTTTCCACAATTTTGCAATGCAATTCGGTGATATTTCCGTCAGCATCTTTTACCATATCTTGGTATTCGATGATAAACGCACCTTTTAACCTTACCACACCGCCTGGCTGCAAACGGTTGTACTTCTTGAAAGGCTCTTCCATGAAATCATCTCGCTCGATGTAAATTTCGTTGCGAAAAATCATATCGTGAGACGTTGCTTCTTCCGCTTCGGGGTTATTTACTACGGGGCAAATCTCCGTTTCGTCGTCGCCCATGTTCGTAATTACCACTTTCAGCGGGTCTAAAACCGCCATAGCACGGGTCGCGATTTTATTCAAATCTTCCCGAACAAAAAATTCAAGTAGGTCAATGTCAATCAGGTTATCACGTTTTGCTACACCAATACGTTCGCAGAAATTACGAACGGCGGTTGGCGTGTAACCTCTTCGCCGAATACCCG
>JANQUM010000082.1 GCA_030731175.1 Spirosomataceae bacterium | reverse complement strand
GGATAAATTTGACATGTCTTAACCACAAAATAAGACGCACAGATTATGAAACAGCAATTACTACTAACGTTCATTCTGATTTCTTTTTACGCAAACGCTCAAACCTTTGTATCGGGAAAAGTTACGCAGAAAAACGGCGAAGCAATTCCGTTTGCAAACGTACAAATTGAAGGAACATACGACGGTGTTTCAACCGATGAAAACGGAGAATTTTCGTTCAAAACTTCCGAAAAAGGAACGGCAACGCTTACCGTTTCGATGGTCGGGTTTCTACGCACTTCGCAAAAATTAGAATTGCTGGGCGAGCCGCTAACGCTAAATTTTGTAATGAAGGAAGAAATTAACGCCTTGAACGCCGTCGTGGTTACGGCAGGAACTTTTGAAGCCTCCGACCGAAACAGAATGGTGATGCTAAAGCCGCTCGATATTGTCACGACGGCGGGCGGACAAGCCGATATTACGGCGGTGATGCAATTACTTCCCGGAGCAAATAGAGTTGGCGAAACGGAAGGGCTTTTTGTGCGGGGCGGCTCCGCAAACGAAACAAAAACCGTTATTGACGGCATGATTGTGCAGAATCCGTTTTTCAGCAGCACACCTGATGTACCGCAACGTGGGCGTTTCTCTCCTTTTATGTTTAAAGGAACGGCGTTCAGCACGGGCGGTTATTCGGCTCAGTACGGACAAGCTCTTTCTTCAGTTTTGCTGCTCGATACGCAAGATAAAGTTGGTGATAAAAGCAACTGGAATATTGATGCTCACATGGCGGGGATTAGCGGAAGTTATACGCACAAAGGCTGGCTTACGGCAAACGTTGGTTACACAAATTTAAGTCCGTTTTTTAGTCTGCTAAAAACGAATATCGGCTTTGAGGAAATCCCGAACGGGCTTGGTGGGTCAATTACTATCAACGAAAATATCAGCGAACGAAGCGTCGTGAAAGCTTATGCTACCTATACAGAAAATAACGTCGGGTTAAACTTACCGAGTTACGATGAGAATAATTCTACCTATTTATTCAAAAATAAGAATCAGAATTTCTTCTCAAACGGTAGCTACAAAACTTTCAGCGAAGACGGAAAATGGGGTTTGCAAACTGGGCTATCTTACAGCAATAATATCGACAAACTCAACATTGCGGATAACTCCGCCGACCGTACCGACGAACGAACGCAAACCCGTATTGTTGGCAACCATTATTTCGGAAATAACCTGAGCAGTACGCTCACCGTAGGCGGCGAATTTCACCACGTTCAGGTTGGCAATATTTACAATCAGTTTGACTTGAATATGACTGATAATTACTCGGCAGTTTTTGTAGAATCTGAGTTTTACCTTTCTTCAAAATTAGCGTTAAAACCGGGCATTCGGGCGGAATACAGCAGCGTAATAAATAAAAGCAACATTGCTCCTCGCCTATCAATGGCGTACAAGTTAGGGAAGTACGACCAAGTCAGTTTAGCAGCGGGACGTTTTTACCAAAATCCCGAAAAGGAATATTTGTACCTCAACAAATCACTTGATTTTGAAATCGCCGACCATGTAATTCTCAATTACCAAATTATCAAAAATCAACGCACGTTTCGGGTGGAAGCATTTTACAAAAACTACAAAAACTTAGTAACGGAAGAAACCGATTTTTTTGACCCAAATCCGTACCGTTTCCCGATTGGCGAAACGCAAAACAACGGCTTCGGTTACGCTCAGGGTTTTGACGTTTTCTACCGTGACCAAACCACCATCAAAAACGCCGATGTTTGGGTAACATATTCCTATCTGGACACCGAACGAAAGTTCAGGAATTACCCGCAGCAGGTGCAACCATTCTTCGCCAGTAAGCATAATATGAGCCTGGTTTACAAACATTTTTTTGTTGAGTCAGGGCTAAATATCGGAGCTACGTTTACCCACACTTCGGGCAGGCCATTTTACAGATTTAACGATTC
>JANQUM010000081.1 GCA_030731175.1 Spirosomataceae bacterium | reverse complement strand
TTCCCGTATTTTTGATGACCCTAAAAACCGCCAAACTGGCAACGCTTTCGTTTTTTCTAACATTTTTTATTGCTTCGTGCGACCGTGCCGTAATTGTTGACCCATTTTTGCCGCCCGATTTAGACCCACGGACTTTTACGCATCTTGACCTCGGAAACCCAACTAGTGCCGACGAAAACCCTGCAAATACAGATAACTTTTTGTTGAAAAAATCGACCTTCGCTATTAGCTATAACAATACATTGCGACACGCAAATTGGGTAAGTTGGGAAACAAACGCAACCTATTTGGGCAACGCGGCCCGAACCGACGATTTTGCCCCTGACAACTCGCTACCTACGGGTTTTGTAAAAGTACTCCCTACCGAGTTTTTCACAACTGGTTTTGATCGTGGTCACGTATTACCTTCCGCAGATAGAACGTTTAATTCGGCCGAAAATCGTGAAACTTTTTTGATGACAAATATGATTCCGCAAGCTCCGCTGCTCAACCGAGAGTCGTGGAATAATTTGGAACAATACTGTCGGGATTTGGTGCGGTCGGGTTACAATATCTACGTGGTGGCGGGTGCTTACGGCACGGGTGGCGACGGCACAAACGGAGCGGCAACAACCGTAGGAAACGGCGTAAACGTGCCGGCACGAAATTATAAAATCATTGTTGCAACGAAGCAAACAAGCGTTTCTATGATTACACGAGATGCAATAGTAATTGCGACGGATTTTCCGAACAGCAACGACATCACCAATAACCGTGACTGGGTAAGGTTCATTACCACTCCCGAAGAAATTGAAAAAGATGCCAAAGTCAGTTTTTTTACGGGAGTTTCGACTACCCTAAGAAACGATTTCAGGAAACGCCTTTTTAATATAGACGACGCTCAAATAAAAGTTGAAACTTCGTGCAAAAAATTTGATAACCGCACGCTTTATGTCGGAACCGAGGGCGGTTGCTACTATTTCACCAACGGCGGAAACAAGAGTTACGTAGATAGAAGCCTGTGCGATTGCTAATAAAGAAAAATTCGATTCGATGAAATTAACTAAGCTGCGTTTCAAAAATATCAATTCGTTTTACGGCGAACATCCCGCCATTGATTTCACGGTAAATCCGTTGGCGTCAACGGGGCTTTTTATGATTTCTGGGGCAACCGGAGCTGGGAAGTCAACGTTGTTAGATGTTATTTCGCTTGCATTATTTAATCAGATTCCACGCTTTTCGGTGAAATCGTTGAACAGCAAGCAGATTGCCGCCAACGGGTCTATTATTAATTTGATTGCTGCCGAAGAACCGCAAGCCGAAGCCTACGCCGAAGTAGAATACGAAGTAAAAAACGTTGGCTATCGCTCCCGTTGGAGCATTTCAAAAAACCGAAACGGCGGCTGGCGGGAATACAATATGGAAGTTGCGAAACTTGCTAACGATGAAATAATTTCCACCAAAAAAAGCGACGCTCCAATTCTGAACGAAGAATTGATTGGTTTGAAGTACAACCAATTTATTCAGTCGATTGTGCTCTCGCAGGGGAATTTCGCCGAGTTTTTGAAATCAAGTGAAAAAGAACGTTCAAAATTACTGGAAGACATCACCGAAACGCACATTTACCGAAAACTCGGAGCGGCGGCTTTCCTGAAAAACAAAACGGCTCAGGAGGAAATTAAAAACGCCGAAAAAGCTTTAGAACACATTACTTTGTTGAGCGACGAAATCCGATCCGAGCAACAAAATATGGTTACTGAAAACGAAGCGAAAGCCAATGATCTGAAAGAAAAGCGGGAAGGTTTTCAGGAACAACTTAACTTCAAAACGCAGTTTGAAGCAGCTCTAAGCGGCATTTCTAAGACGAAAGAAAAAATAGCGATTTGGGAAAGCGAATCGAAAACTTTCAAACCTGAATTAAAAAAACTCGAACTTCACGCCGCCGTTGCGGACTTAACGAAGCCAATA
>JANQUM010000080.1 GCA_030731175.1 Spirosomataceae bacterium | reverse complement strand
CGGGGAAAAGATTATGTTGATTTCGCTCCCGACCGCATTGCGTGTCAGGATGCCACGGCACAGATGGCATTGTTGCAATTTATGCAAGCAGGAAAAGATAAAGTTGCTGTGCCAACCACCGTTCACTGTGATCACTTGATTATGGCAAAAGCAGGGGCAAAAGCGGATTTAATCTCGGCAAATAAATCAAGCAAAGAGGTTTTCGATTTCCTTGCTTCGGTTTCAAATAAATACGGAATTGGTTTCTGGAAACCAGGTGCGGGTATTATTCACCAAGTAGTGTTAGAAAATTACGCATTCCCTGGTGGAATGATGATTGGAACTGACTCGCACACCGTAAACGCTGGAGGACTCGGAATGGTCGCTATCGGAGTTGGTGGAGCAGATGCCGTTGACGTAATGGCAGGAATGGCTTGGGAATTGAAATTCCCGAAGCTAATCGGAGTTAAATTAACCGGTGAATTAAACGGATGGACTTCTTCTAAAGATGTTATCCTGAAAGTTGCCGGAATTTTGACCGTGAAAGGCGGAACCGGAGCTATCGTTGAATATTTCGGGTCAGGAGCGAAAGCACTTTCCGCAACGGGTAAAGGAACTATCTGTAATATGGGAGCAGAAATTGGAGCAACAACTTCAACTTTCGGGTACGACGAATCAATTGAGCGTTATTTACGTGCAACTGACCGGTCTGAAATCGCCGACGCTGCCAACGAAATCAGAGAACACTTAACCGGAGACGACGAAGTTTACGCCAACCCAGAGCAATACTTCGATCAGGTAATCGAAATAGATTTAAATACACTTACGCCGCACATAAACGGACCATTCACGCCGGATCGTGCAACAGCCGTTTCTGATATGGCGAAAGAAGCCGCCGCGAACGATTGGCCAACAAAAGTTGAGTGGGGATTGATCGGTTCTTGTACCAATTCGTCTTACGAAGATTTATCTCGTGCCGCCTCTATCGCTGAGCAAGCTGTAGCCAAAGGTTTAAAAACAAAAGCTGAATTTGGTATCAACCCAGGTTCTGAGCAGGTCCGTTTTACCGCCGAGCGGGACGGTTACCTAAAAGCATTTGAGCAACTAAACGCAACTATATTTACCAACGCCTGCGGGCCGTGTATCGGTCAGTGGGATCGTGCGGGTGCGGATAAGAAAGAGAAGAACACGATTGTTCACTCGTTCAACCGTAACTTCGCGAAACGTGCCGACGGCAACCCAAATACGCACGCTTTCGTAACGTCGCCGGAAATGGTTGCGGCAATTGCAATATCTGGTCGTTTGGACTTCAACCCATTAACCGACAAGCTGGAAACAGCGAGCGGCGAAATGGTTTTACTTGATCCACCAAAGGGCGTTGAGCTGCCAGAAAAAGGTTTTGACGTAGAAGACAACGGTTTTCAGGCACCAGCCGCAGATGGATCAGGAATTGAAGTTGCGGTTTCAAAAGAATCGGAGCGTTTGCAATTGCTATCTCCTTTCAAAGCGTGGGACGGCAATGAATATACAGGCATGAAATTGTTAATCAAAGCAAAAGGAAAATGCACGACTGACCACATTTCAATGGCTGGCCCGTGGTTAACTTACCGCGGACACCTTGATAATATTGCTAACAATACCCTGATTGGTGCAGTAAACGCTTTTGGTGGGAAAACCAACGCCGTTGTGAACCAATTAACGGGTGAAGTGGGCGAAGTACCCGTAGTACAACGTGCCTATAAAGCCGCTGGAGTGAAGTCAATTGTGGTTGGAGACGAGAATTACGGAGAAGGTTCTTCTCGTGAGCACGCCGCCATGCAGCCACGTCATTTAGGCGTTACCATTGTATTGGTGAAATCTTTTGCTCGTATTCACGAAACAAATTTGAAGAAGCAGGGAATGCTTGGCTTGACCTTTGCCAACCCAGCCGATTACGATTTAATCATGGAAGACGATACGTTCGAGACAACAG
>JANQUM010000079.1 GCA_030731175.1 Spirosomataceae bacterium | reverse complement strand
TAAATCCGACTCGCTACCGGCGGCGAAAAAATATCGTGGATAATTACTTCTGTGAGTTTGTCAACGGCGTCGTGGTAAATCTTCGGGTCGTTGGCAATTTTGTTGTATTCTTCGGGAGGCGTTCGCTTGCAAGACAGAGCGGTGAAGCAGAGTACGCTGATGATTAGGAGTTTTTTCATATACGATAAGTTGCTTCCCAAACCCAGCAACGGTGGCCGCTTCTCAGGGGAGGGGAGTGAGAAAATCTATTTAATTAGGTTGGTTCTATTTGAATTTTACGCAAAAATAAGAATTGGATGTCGGAAAAACTATGACGGTTGTCAATGCTGTCGATTCTCTGTAATCCAAACAGCAGTTTACGCATCCAAAATGTTTTCTTCTACCGTGGCGGTTTTACTGCCGTTGTGTAATATATCGATAATGTCTTTGATATGATAAACCGTGCGGTTCAGCCTGTTTGTCAATAATATAATCACGAAATCTTCCCGTAAATCGAAAAACATAATCGTATTATAGCCTTTCCACCAGCCGGTGTGATAAACGTAATCGGTGCGTTGTTTGGCATCTACCCATAACCTGAAACCGTAGCCGTAGTTCCGTAATCCGGGATGTTCAAAACTGCGGGGTGTGAATGCTTCTTGTAATAATTCTTTAGAAACCACCGTCCCGTCTCGCAGAGCTTCGTACCATTTATTGAGGTCAGAAGTGGTAGAATAAATGCCTTTGTCACCCGTGATTTCGTCGTAATAATCTCTCGGTACAAGTCGGTTCCGCTCGTAGCCGCTCGTGCGGTTTATATTTATCGAATCGCTTTTCGTGGTGTTTGCGTAGGTGTTGGTCATGCCAATTGGCACGAGTATTTCCCGACGTAAATAGACATCGAACGATAGCGTAGAAATGCGTTCTACAATTGCCGCCAAGACCGCAAAATTAGTGTTGTTATAAGAGAAAAAATGATCGGGTAAGTTGTACGCTTTCGGCGTTGGACTTTGTGCGGCAAACCACTGCATCATTTCCTGATTGGTTGGTGACCATTTCCGTTTTCTGGTTTCGTCGCTCATCAAATACTCGTAATACGGCAAGCCCGAACGGTGGCAAAGCAAACTGTGAATGGTTACACCTTCGTACGGGAAATCGGGATAAACCTCATCAACGGTGGTAGTGAGGCTAAGTTTTCCTTCCTGCACGAGTTTAAGAACGGCAATGGAAGTAAATGTTTTGGAAAGCGAAGCAAGCTGAAATTTAGAATCGTTTGTCAAGACGGTTGAATCCTGAAATTGGGCAAGTCCGAAGGCTTTTTGGTAAAGAATAACGCCTTTTTGAGCTACTAAAACGTTTCCGTTAAAATTCTCGGCGTTGACCTTTCGTTTGATAATTTCGTCAATTTTTGCTGATTTAAAATCTGCTTTGATGGCTTTTTTTGTGGAATCGAGCTTCGCTTTTACGGCGGCTTCATCCACAAATTTAGTGGTTTGGCCGGCGTTGCTTTGGCAACCCAAAATAGCAATAAAAATAACTGCGTAAAGAGCGATTGCCCTCAGTATAATTTTTGTAAAATACATGTACTGAAATAACTAAAAATAAAGGGAGAAATTGTATTAACGGTGCTGAACGCCCCGAAAAACAACGTGCAGAAGCACAATTGAAAGCGTAGTGACCAAGACGCTGCTCACAATTTTAATGATTGTTACCACAAAAAACTGGAATGTTCCGGCTTCAACGAAGAACAATAACGTGTGGTGAATGAGCGTCATGATAAAAATATAACGTACAAATCGCTCGGTCCCCATGCCGTTTATGGATAGCACAACGTCAGTTTCGAGCCCACGGTTAGGTAACAGCAATGGCACAATATAGGTGCGTAAATAACCGATTAAAACGCAGGCCGAAGCGTGTACACCGGCGGTATCGTAGAAAATATCAATTATCAATCCAACCAGAAAGCTAATCGGAATTACCCAAGTTGGTGAAACTTCTTTTGGTAGAAGTAAAATGCAGGCAATGTACATGAAACAGAACGCATAATCCTGAATGACGACGTTCCGAAACACCAGCAACTGCAATACCATAAATAGCAGGAAGGTTAGTACGGTTTTCGAGATGGTTTGCGTATTCATGAATCAATTTTCTGTAATGGAGTCTTCCAGACTTTTTTGCTCAGCAATCATTTTATTTTCAACTACGTAAACGTAAGTAATGCTCGAGAAATCGGTGGCGAGCTTTACGTCAATATCAAAGAAAGCGTTGTCTCGTCCAACTTTGATTTCTGCTACTTTTCCAACCATTGTTTTTGATGGAAAAATCGAGTTTTGTTCGGACGTAACCACCGAATCTCCTTTGGTTATCGGTTTGAATCGGTCAATGGTCGTCAGCTTGAAAAAGCGGGGATTTGAGCCGTCCCACTTACCAATTCCGAGGGCTTGCACCTCGTCTTGCCGCAGTTTTTGGTTCAACACTTCGGACGAAACCGAAAAGCGGGAATGGAGGATAGAATAGACAATCGAAAAATGTTCTGAGCATGATTTTATCTGCCCTACAATGCCTTGCGGCCCGATTACGCCCATTCCAGGTTTAATACCGTCTAAACTTCCTAAATCTATCGTAATGTAATTATTTGTAAGATTGACGGTGTTTTTAACCACTTTTGCAACCTTGAAATCGAAGCGGCGGGCGAAAACAGAATCTGGTTTGTAAAGCCCAGATGGATTGGTATCGGCTTGCTGAAACTGCACCAATTGCTTTTTTAAGGCAATGTTCTCTTTTGCTAAAGACTTGTTTACATCTTTCAGGTCAACGTATTCGGTCAGTGACCGGTTTGCTTCTAAACTTTTTGCGATGTAATAATTGGACGAATTGAAGTACGAAACTCCCCAATAATTGTTATTCTGCACGAGTAACCAAATACTTATCAGTTCAAAAAGTATGAACAGAAAGAAGTGTCGGATGCGATAAAATAATTGTAAAAGTTGCGACATGTTTTTCAGACAATAGATATAAGATTTTAGACAAAAGACAAGCTGTTTTCATTAAAACGACTTGTCTTTTGAAATCTTGATGCCAATAGGAAATAGTTTACTGAACCAAGACCGCCGCATATTTATCGAGATTTTTCAAGATTTCTCCCGTTCCTCGCACAACGGCACGAAGTGGATCATCTGCAATGTGGATTGGTAGTTTTGTCTTTACTTCCAGGCGTTTATCAAGCCCGTGTAGTAACGCACCACCACCTGTTAGGTAAATTCCGTTTTCGTAAATATCGGCAGAAAGCTCAGGCGGAGACATTTCTAACGCCCGCATGATTGCTTCCTCGATTTTCGAGATTGATTTATCCAGAGAATACGCAATCTCACTAAACGAAACCTTGATTTCTTTCGGAATTCCGGTCATTAAATCCCGTCCTCGGATTTCAATATCAGCAGGCGGATTTTCTAAATCAGGAAGGGCAGCACCAACTTGCATTTTGATAAATTCTGCCGAGCGTTCTCCAATCAATAAGTTGTGCTCACGACGCATGTAATCTACGATGTCGCGTGTGAAAACGTCTCCAGCTATGCGTACTGATGCTTCGCAGACAATTCCCGAAAGGGCAATTACGGCAATTTCGGTTGTTCCTCCGCCAATATCCACGATCATTGAGCCGTTTGGTTGCTCAATGTCGATACCGATTCCGATAGCAGCGGCAATTGGCTCGTGTACCATGTAAACTTCTTTAGCTCCGGCGTGTTCTGCTGAGTCTTTTACGGCACGTTTTTCAACTTCAGTAATGCCCGAAGGAATACAGATAACCATGCGATGAGAAGGCGAGAAGAAGAAATTTCGCCCGGTGTCAATCATTTTAATCATGCCGCGAATCATCAATTCAGCGGCTGTAAAATCTGCAATTACACCGTCTTTTAACGGGCGGATTGTCTTAATGTTTTCGTTGGTCTTTTCGTGCATTTGCATCGCTTTGTGACCAATTGCGAGTACTTTCCCGCTTATTTTATCAAGGGCGATGATAGACGGCTCGTCCACCACGATTTTATCTTTATGTATAATCAGGGTATTTGCTGTACCCAAGTCAATTGCAATATCGCTTGTTAAAAAACTAAATAATCCGGCCATTTTAGCGTAAGTCTGTTAATCCATTTTAAAATAATGGCTGCAAAATTACAACTATTCTTCGCAAATGAGCCGCCTAAATCTTTTTTTTAGTGAAATATCGAACTTTTTTAAACAAAACTTTTCAACAACTTAAAACGGTCTTAAATCTTATGGTACTTTACTTATAAAATGCTGTAAATATACGAGTTATGGTGAAATGTGGGGAAAGTTAGCTACAGTATCAGTTCTTTGAAGTTGTGATTTGTTATCACTCGTTTATCGTGGATGTTGAGATGTAAATTTGCTACGTAGGCTAATCCTCGAATTTGACGAATTGAACCCAAATTTGAAAATTGATTAACAAATCAATTTAAAACCTTCCCCGTGAAGGTTCAAAATTTTGATAGAATCGTCTTTTTTGAGGTGCTTTCTGAGCTTGGTGATGTACACGTCCATGCTTCGGGCGTTGAAATAAGTATCGTCTCCCCAAATGAGTTTCAGGGCGAAACTGCGGCTCACAGGCTTGTTTTTATTCTGCGAAAAGAGTTCTAATAATCCTGCTTCTTTTGTTGTAAGTTTCACAGAATCTTCGCCGGGATAAACGAGCGTTTGGGTTTGCGTATCGAAGGTATATTCGCCCACGGCAACTTCTTTGCTTGGGGCAACTTCGGTTTCGGTTTTGTCAATTCGCCGCATGATTGCCTGCATCCGCATGATTAGCTCCTCCATCTCGAACGGCTTCGTCATATAATCATCCGCTCCCGCCCGAAATCCTTGTAGCGTGTCTTCTTTCATCGCTTTTGCGGTCAAAAAGATAATCGGAACGTCGGGGTTTTTCATTCTTATTTCTTTCGCCAACGCAAAACCGTCTTTTTTCGGCATCATTACGTCTAAAATACACATTTCGTAAGTACCCGACATAAATTTATCCAGACCTTCGTTGCCATCTTTGGCGAGGTCGGTTTTATAACCTTTTACGGTTAGGTATTCTTGTAATAACATCCCTAAATTCGGGTCGTCTTCAGCGAGGAGTATTTTCATTTATGAAATAAATTGTAGAAGTGAGATGCGAGATTGGAGACTCGCTTGTTTGTATATTAGAGAAATAATTTAGAAAACGGACAATATAGAAAGCCCCGGCTTTAAAAGCGTTCGCTAATTCGCAATTTGCCCATTCACAAGTTACTGATTCGGTAAAATAATTTCAAGTGTTGTTCCTTCATTTAATTTGCTTGAAACATTGATGCTTCCGCTGTGCCAATCTACCATTTTTTTGACGTAGCTCAAACCTAAACCGAAACCTTTTACGTCGTGGACGTTACCCGTTGGTACGCGGTAAAATTTGTCAAAAATCTTATCAAGTTGCTCTTTTGACATTCCAATTCCCTTATCACTGATTTTAATACTCAACCCACTCGGCGTGTTGGTGGTAGTAATCGTGATTTCGGGCTGTTCGGGCGAGTATTTATTGGCATTATCCAGCAGGTTATAAATGATATTTGTGAGGTGAACTTCGTCCGCCCAAACTTGGTCGTTATCAGCGTCGAGTTCTAAGTTTACAAGTCCGTTTTTTTGTTCAATTTGCACACCAATATTTGCCAAAACCTGCTCAACTATTTCGTGCATATTTACCGCTGTAAAATTCATTTGGACGTCGCCCTTATCGAGTTGTGCCATTTGCAAAACTTTCTCAACTTGCGTTCCGAGACGGTGGTTTTCGTTTTGTATTATTCCGAGATAACGCTCAGATTTCTCAGCGTCTTTTGCGATGCTCTTATCTTTCAAAACTTGAATGGCGAGCGAGATGGTAGAAATGGGTGTTTTGAACTCGTGCGTCATGTTATTGATGAAATCATTTTTGATGACCGATAATTTCTTCTGTCGCATGATGGTCGCCATCGAGGTGTAAAATATGCCGCCCACAACGAGTATTAGCAGGAACGAACTGCCAAAAACGGACCACATATTATTGATAATGAAGCCTTCTTTTCCGTCAAAATAGACATACAAGTATTGATTCTGCGGGTGCGAATCGTTCGGGAAAAGACGCACATTATAGGCTTTTTCGAGCAGTGATGGGTCGTAGTTGAGGGCGTACGAAGTAAACAGCATTTTGTCGTTGTTTTTTACGCCGTATTCAAACGGTATTGTAATGCCCCGGCTGGTGAGTTCGGTTCTGAGAAGCGTATCGAGCATTGTTTGGTTGAGGCGTTCAAAAATGTTGCGTTCACCCCGCATGAAATCCGCAAAAACGTCTTTCATTAAACTTGCTTTATCTTTCGTTTTTTGGAATTTCTCTTCCACCGTAAATGAGTTAGGTTCCATTTTCGGGTTGATGCTTTTCGTTTTTTGGGGAAGTGGCAAAGCGGCAACTTCTTTCGTACTATTGGGCTTGTCTGCAAGCGTACTTTTACGGTTAGTGTTGTAAATTACAGGGTAAAAATTTCCCGCTCGGTAAGCGTACGGAACTGCCATAAACATACGCTCCATGTCGTATTGCATACTCATCACTTGAGCGTCAAATTGATTGAAAAACTCGTCGATAATTTGTTGATTAGCAATGTCTTGCTGACTTCTTTGATTATTATTTTGCATTTGCTGCTGCCTTAGCTGCTGCCGAATGCGTCGCAGCCCCTGCTCGGGCATTACAGAAAGTTCGGCACGGTGTCCGTCAGGTTGAACATTCATTCTGACGGTATATTCTGAATTTCCTGATACGTAAATCGGGTTTCCGCCACCACTCGTATTTGGCAAACTGTCGGGTCGAAGTTCGGCAAGTTTCGGAGCGGGTTTTGGTAATGGCTTTCTTAGATTTTTGGTTCGTTTGTGAGGTGGTGGTTTCAGTTCGGTAAGTTCCCGAAGCCGTGTTTCTTCTTCCTGACTTTTGAGGTGTTGCTTCGCCAAAAAAATAACCTCTTGCCGCTCAATATTTCGGATAGTTGCCTGCATGGCTTCCATAACGTTGCGGTCAAATTGGGCTTCTTTGGTACGGATGCCCGTTTCGATCCAGTACCATTGAAAGGTTACGAGACCGACCATCGCCAGTATCATCAGCCCAACCAATGTCCTAAATTTGTTATTCATAGCTAAGATGCCGTTTCAAAGTCTTTTATTTCGCCTAAATTGTAAGATATTTACGTAATTAGGTTTACGAAAGTAAGTCTTAAATCACCGTATCTCAAAGGTTTAACACTTTTTAACGCCCCGCAATGCTGTACCTTTTCCTTGTATTATTAATTGTATTTTTCTTATATTCACGTTTGCGTGATAAAGTTGTAAAGCACATTCCCGAAACCTTTCCAATTACTGAAAACAGGGCTAAGTTTCAAAACGGAAAACCAATTGTGGTTTGTTTTGGCGATAGCAATACGCACGGAAATGTGAGTTATAATTGGGTGGCAGATTTGGAGAAAAATTTACCCGATTTTCAACTCGTAAATGCGGGTAGGAATTCTGACTTGACGTTCACTTTGCTACATCGAATTGAAGACGTAATTGCCTGCAAACCCAACTTTATAAATGTACTAATTGGCACGAATGATTTGAACGCAACTTTTGCTAAATCTTCGCTGAAGCGTTACCAAAAAACGGGCAGATTAATTGAAGGCGAAGTGCCATCTATCGTTTCTTTTAAACGCAATTACGAAGAAATTGTGGACAGGTTATCGGGAGAAACGCAAGCGGAAATATCACTAATGTCGTTGCCGTTGATGGGTGAAAACTTGGAAAGTGAAGAAAATAAATCAGTGGCGGCGTATAATAGTATTATCAAAGAAATTGCGGAGAAAAATGGTCTAATTTACTTGCCTTTATTCGAGCAGCAAAAAGCATATTTAGAGCAATTTCCCTCGCAAACAAAATACAAATTCAGTAGCTACTTTTACCTCTTGAATTTATCTATCATGAAGCATTATTGGTTCGGCAAATCCTGGGACGAAATCAGCCGTTCAAACAAAACAAAATTAAGCCCTGACTTTCTTCATCAAAATTCTATTTCAGGAAAAATGATTGCCGAATTGGTAAGCGGAGAGCTGAAAAATACCAGAGAAAACTGACTAAAACTAAAACTTAAAAAGTGAAAAAAGTCTGCATAATAGGAGCGGGATCAACGGGAATTGTTGCCGCCAAAACATTGAAAGAAAATGGAATCGAGTTTGATTGCTACGAAAAGGGATCGGACATTGGCGGTAACTGGCGATTTAATAACGATAACGGCGTGTCTTCGGCGTACCGTTCGCTGCACATAAATACTAACCGTAAAGTGATGGCTTACGCTGACTTTCCGATGCCTGATGACTACCCGATGTTTCCGCATCATTCGCACATCATCAAGTATTTTGAAGACTACGTAGAGCATTTCAATATTCGGGAAAATATTGTTTTCAATACGTCAGTAGTGGAAGTAAAAACAAAACCAGACGGAACATTTTCGGTAAAATTAGATAACGGTAAATATATTGATTATCAATACGTTATAGTCGCAAACGGGCATCATTGGAATCCCCGATTTCCCGAACCTGCTTTCGCTGGAGAATTTACGGGCGAAGTTATTCACTCGCATTATTACAAAGAACCGGAGCAGCTAAAAGATAAAGATGTATTGGTTGTAGGAATTGGAAACTCGGCGGTTGATATTGCCTGTGAAGCCGCCCGTTTACATACCGGTAAAGTAACAATTTCTACCCGAAGCGGAGCGTACATTACACCCAACTGGATTTGGAGTTTGCCCTTTGACGATTTGGCGAATCCGCTCACCGCAAAATTACCGCTTTGGTTGCAACGAAAACTGCTTTCCGTTACGCTTTGGCTTGCCCACGGAAAGCAAGAAGATTACGGAGTTCCAAAACCTAAAAGACCACTATTAAGTGAGCACCCAACGCTGTCGCAAGATTTGCTAAATGTGGCGGGTCGGGGTTTGATTTCCTTCAAGCCGAATGTTAAAGAATTTAGAGGAAAAACGGTGGTTTTTCAAGACAGTTCGGAGCAAGATTTTGATACCATTATTTACGCCACGGGTTATAAAGTTTCGTTTCCTTTTTTAAAGCATATTCCTGATTTTGATGTGGAAGAAACTAACCATATTGAGCTGTACCGTCGGGTTATTCATCCCGAATATCAAAACCTGTTTTTCTTAGCTCTAGTGCAGCCGCTCGGAGCAATTATGCCGCTCGCCGAAGTGCAGTCAAAATGGGTAGCAAAATTGATAAAAGGCGAGTGTAAACTACCTGCTAAATCCGAAATGAATGCTGCTATTCAGCAAGATGCGGAAAAGGTAAAAAAGCGGTACAAAGAATCAAAAAGGCACACGCTGCAAGTAGATTTTCATCCGTACAAAGCGAGTATTGAGCGAGAAATTAAACGAACGAAGGTTTCTTAGAAAAGTGCCAATTTGAATTCCCCCTCTATTATTTAGAAGTACTAAACTTTAACTCAATGAGCAGCTTAATAAATTCTGAATATCCATCAATTGATCACCTGCGGGAACGCACCCGCCAACGCATTCCTCGGTTTGCGTTTGAGTACGTTGATGGCGGCTGCAATACCGAAGATAACCTGCGAAAAAATACCCGTGAAATTCGGGAAGTAGAATTGAAGCCTTATTATTTGCGGGAGTACGGCGGCGTATCAATGCAAACTGAACTTTTTGGGAAAACGTACGATGCCCCGTTCGGTATTTCGCCGATCGGCTTGCAGGGTCTAATTTGGCCAAAAGCCACCGAAATTTTAGCGAAAGCCGCCTTTGATTATAATATTCCGTTTATACTGAGTACTGTCGGAACGGCGAGTATCGAAACGGTAGCAGAAATTACCGAAGGTAATGCGTGGTTTCAACTATATCATCCTAAAGAAGAGGAGCTTAGGGGTAAGATTTTGCAGCGGTGTGCCGACGCTGGCTTGGATACGCTCGTTATTTTATCAGACGTGCCGAGCTTTGGTATTCGCCCAAAAGAAATAAAGAATGGGCTATTAACAACACTGATTTAGATAAAACTATACGT
>JANQUM010000078.1 GCA_030731175.1 Spirosomataceae bacterium | reverse complement strand
TCTTTTGAAGTGAACGGAATCCTGATTTCGCCTTTGCTTTGCTCGTCGGCTTTGATGGTTACTTTCGCTCCAAAATGCGAAGCCAATTTGGATTGCAACGATGTAATTTCTCTTTTGGTAGAAACTTTCCGCTTGCTTTTGTCTTGCTCGCCGTCGCCGCTGTTTAATGCCCGAACGGCTTCTTCTACTTTCCTGACAGAGAGTTCTTCGTCCAGAATGCGTTGGAAGATGTTCATCTGCACCGCCGTGTTATCAATGTTTACCAACGCTCGGGCGTGCCCCATCGAGATTTTGTTATCCCGCACGGAAGCCTGAATTTCTGGTGGAAGTTTCAGCAAACGCATGTAGTTATTCACCGTTGTGCGGTTTTTACCCACACGGTCGCCGAGTTGTTCTTGTTTTAGCTGGCATTCGGTCATTAAGCGTTGGTAACTCAACGCAATTTCGATGGCGTTGAGGTTTTCCCGCTGAATGTTTTCAATCAATGCCATTTCCAGCATTTGCTGGTCATTTGCCGTTCTGACGTACGCCGGAATGGTGGTCAAACCTGCCATTTTCGAAGCCTGTAAACGGCGTTCCCCCGAAATCAACTGGAATTTTTTATTATCGAGTTGCCGAACGGTAATTGGCTGAATAATTCCCTGCAATTTTATCGAGTCGGATAGTTCTCGGAGAGCTTCCTGATCAAAATGCGTACGGGGTTGAAACGGATTGGTTTCGATGTCGTTTACCGAAATCTCGTTCATTGAGCTTATGGCATCAAAACGCCGAGTAACAGTCTGTTCGTTTTGCGTTGAATTACCTGAACCCGAATCAGACAACAAAGCCCCTAATCCACGCCCTAAACCGATCTTTCTATCTTTACTTGCTATTGCCATTATATTGTAGGTCTTGACTAACAGCGTTTGGCTATTAGCTCCTTTAAATGAATGTTCTTTCTTATAATCGCTTTGCTTATCCTAATTGCCTATTACAACAATTAATTAAGCCAAAAGCCCGTTTTTTGTAACGATTTCACGAGCCAAATTCAGGTAACTGATTGCTCCTTTACTACTCGCATCTTGAGCGAGCGTAGGAATGCCGTAACTTGGTGATTCTGAGAGTCTTATATTTCTCGGAATCAGCGTCTGAAACACCATATTTTTGAAGTGAGAAGTTACTTCGTGTACTACTTGATTCGAGAGTCGAACCCGTAAGTCGTACATTGTTAATAAAATTCCTTCGATGCTCAAAGCGGGATTTAGCCGCTGCTGAATAATCTTCAAGGTATTTAATAACTTACCCAAACCTTCTAAGGCAAAATATTCACATTGCACCGGAATTATCACCGAATCAGCAGCTGTGAGGCAGTTAATTACAATTAAACCTAGTGATGGCGAGCAGTCAAGAATAATGAAATCGTACTGGTCTTTAATTGTCGCCAACGATTCTTTCATCTTTTCCTCACGGTTGGGCAGGTTAATCATTTCGATTTCCGCACCTACCAAGTCAATGTGTGAAGGCAACAAAAACAAATTCGGAAAATCCGTCTCCGTGATAATATCGGCGGGTTTTATGCCCGAAACCATACACTCGTAAATGCTATTCTCAACTTCTTTGGGGTTGAATCCTAAACCCGACGTGGCGTTTGCCTGCGGATCTGCATCGACGATGAGCGTTTTGAACTCTAAAGCAGCTAAACTCGCCGCAAGATTTATAGTTGTTGTGGTTTTTCCGACGCCGCCCTTTTGGTTGGCAATCGCGATAATTTTACCCATTTGCTATTAATTAATGGAAATGATTGCTCAAATTTCAGTTTATTTTTTTGAAAAGCAAGATATGTTCCACGAATGTTTTGCACAATGTTCCACGATAAGTGTGGATAAAAAGTGAACTGTTTTGTTAATCAAGGGCAGAATGCTATATTCGGCGATTAAAATACAATTTGTTTACAATCACTTCACTATAAACTAAC
>JANQUM010000077.1 GCA_030731175.1 Spirosomataceae bacterium | reverse complement strand
ACCGAAGAACGTATTCAACAACTCGCCGATTCGCTTCGCGAAGTTGCCGTTTTACCCGACCCGACGGGTGAAATATTGGTAGATAAAATCTTAGACAATCAATTATCTATCAAGAAAATAGCCGTACCGATGGGTGTTATCGGCGTGATTTACGAATCCCGACCGAATGTAACCATTGACGTGGCTTCGTTGTGTTTACGATCGGGAAATGCTTGCGTGCTGAAAGGTGGTAAGGAGGCTCATTTTTCAAATATTTGTTTAGTCGGCATTATTCATAAAGTTTTAGACGAATTCAAAATTGACAAACACGCCGTTACGCTTCTTCCCGCCGACCGCTCTTTCACGCAAGAACTTTTAGAAGCAACTCGTTACGTTGGTCTAATTATTCCGCGTGGCTCGGAAGGTTTGATTCAGTACGTTCGTAAAAATTCGCTAATCCCGACCATCGAAACCGGAGCGGGTGTTTGCCATACGTACGTAGAAAAAACGGCAGATTTGGATAAGGCCGCCGCCATTGTGGTAAATGCACGGGCTTCTCGTCCGTCGGTTTGTAATTCGTGCGATTGCGTCATTATTGACGAAGCAGTTTTAGCCGAATTTATCCCGAAACTAAAAGCAGGTTTTGAAGAATACAACGTCGAAGTTTTTGCGGACGAAAAGTCGTTCCCACATTTTCAAAACGCCGCATTTTCAAAACTACAACCCGCCACCGAAGATGCGTTTGGAAAGGAGTGGCTGGACTTTATAATTTCGGTAAAAACCGTAAACGGAATCGACGAAGCGTTGGCTCATATCGAAGCGTATTCCTCCCGACATTCAGAGGCGATACTCACTACTAATCAGAAACTTGCCGACATTTTCATGAACGAAGTGGATGCCGCTGCCGTCTATCACAACGCTTCCACCCGTTTCACCGACGGCGGGCAATTCGGGCTCGGTGCCGAAATCGGGATTTCCACCCAAAAACTTCACGCCCGTGGGCCATTTGCCTTAGAAAAACTCGTTACCGAAAAATGGGTTGTACGAGGTGATGGGCAGGTTAGGTGGTAGGATTTTCAATCAAAAACATAATAATACTGGATTACAATCGAGTATTATTATAATATTTCTCGGTTATAATCGAATAATGTTATGAAATCCGCCCTTTCACAAACACCCGATCGAGCGTTTGAATGATGAAATAAACGAGTGTTCCCATAAAAATCAGGGGTAAATTTCCCGTTAAAAAATTCTGAGTTTGCTTTCCCGAAGCTGACGTATCGAGGCCGAAAAACGCAATGCAAAGCGTAGAAAGCAACAGGAATAATCCGCTGTAAAAAGCGTAGAGTTTTACATCCTGCCAAAGCGTGGCTTTCGCCGTAACTTTTGTGGCGACTTTATCGGCAAAATTCATGGGAATCTGAACGTTCGGCTCTTCGTTTAATTCGGTAAAAAGCAGTTCATAAAGTGCCTTGTCTTCGGGTGATAATTCACCGTCGAAAAGTTCTTGTTCGTGGAGTAATTCTTCTAATTTTCTGGCTTTCATAGTTGTTCATTTTTCAAAACAGTACTCAAATATTCTTTCAACAATTTTCGCCCCCTAAAAATATAACTTTTCACGGTTCCTTCGGGCATTTCTGTTATTTCACTGATTTCCTGATAAGAAAATTCTTCTAAATGATAAAGAACCACTACTTGGCGGTATCGCTCCGGTAGCTTCGCAACGGCGGTTCTGACCATCATTTTGGTATCGTTGGCAATGCTTCTTTCTTCGGGATTTTGGCTACTTTCTTTTAGCTGGTTTTCGGTAAATTCATCTATTGGATAATCATTGTACCGATTTCGTTTTCTCAAATAATTCACCGATTCCCGGTAAGCAATTTGTCCAATCCAGGTCGATAATTTCGACTCGGCTTTGAACTTCGGCAAGTTCTTAAAAACCTTGATGAAAACATCCTGTGCTAAATCCTGAACGTC
>JANQUM010000076.1:1936-10112 GCA_030731175.1 Spirosomataceae bacterium | reverse complement strand
TTTACAAATGAAAAATCTTTATTCATTTAAGAGCAAATTCTTCTCATTGATTGCAATGGGATTATTGGTGACCAACTTCGCATCTGCTCAACAAGAAGCCATGTACTCGCAGTACATGTTTAACACAATGGCTATAAATCCAGCCTACGCCGGAAGTCGTGATGTATTGAGCCTTACGGCCTTAGGTCGCTACCAGTGGGTCGGTGTACCTGGTGCACCAACAACCTATTCATTCACGATGGATATGCCCATCAAAAATGAAAAGATGGGAATCGGCCTTGCTGCTTTTTCTGATGGCTTAGGT
The DNA here is from genome assembly GCA_030731175.1 of Spirosomataceae bacterium. Classification (GTDB taxonomy): domain Bacteria; phylum Bacteroidota; class Bacteroidia; order Cytophagales; family Spirosomataceae; genus JANQUM01. The sequence goes on along the minus strand of JANQUM010000076.1, from coordinate 9,808 downwards.
CTCGCTCAAAATACGGGATTAAGCTTAGCATATTCGTACAAAGTGCGTTTAGGGCAAAAGACAACCCTTTCGATGGGAGTTGCTCCAAGCTTAACAAATATCACTTGGAACCTTTCTGATGCAAGACAAAACTTAGAAGATGACGGTGATGATGTCTTCAGTGGTTCGTCAGATATTAATCGCTTAGTTCCAAACGTAGGAGCAGGTATTTTCATAAGCAACGACAGAAGTTACTTGGGAATTTCAGTTCCTCAAATAATTCAAACCGATCTTACATCCTTCCAAGGTGCAGATTCCAATCGTGAAACTAACGCCCAAATCAAACGCCATTACTATACCATGATGGGTTTTGTAATCGGAAAAGGAAACGTTAAATTAAAGCCCTCAACCATGCTTCGTTATACGCCGGGTGCTCCACTTGGTATTGACGGAAACTTAAACGTTTGGTTTAAAGATAAAATCTCGTTAGGAGTTTCGGGTCGTAAATCACAAGCTATTCTTTCGGGAGTTGATTTCATGGATGCCGTTGTAGGAATGATTGAATTGCAACTTACTCCGCAACTTCGTTTTGGTTATGCATATGACTATAACATGAACCGCCTTAACAATCCAAATAAGACGGGTGTTGCAAATCGGTTAGCTGGTACGCCAACCCACGAAGGTCTTCTCCGTTACGAGTTTGGTTACGGAAAGAACAAAATTATCACCCCTCGTTACTTCTAATAAGTTGCACCACCGCCATTAGAGAGAGAGAACCTTAAAATACAAAGACATGCTTTTTAAAAATAAATTAACAGCCACATTGCTGTTGGCTTGCTTGGCAGTAGCTTCTATTGTCACAGCTCAGAACGCTCAGGTCAAAACCGGTAACCACCATTACGAAAGCTTTTGCTACATCAAAGCAATTGAAGCGTACGAAGGTGCATTATCAAAAGGAAAACTTGCTGCTGACGAAGCCGTAGTAGCAAAAATCCGGCTTGGAGAAAGCTATTGCAAGATAAAAGATATGCAAAACGCAGAGCGGGTTTTGCGGGAAGTTATCGAAAGTGGCGTTGATTTATCCGGTGAAAACGCAGCTGTTTGCCTGAAATTTGCTCAAGTCCTTGCCAGTAATGGTAAATACCGCGAAGCTCAGGAAATGTATGACGAATACACCCAAAAAGTAGGTGACGATCCTCGCGGAAAAGCATTCTCAAAATTATACAACGACGTTAGCGTACTTTCAAAAAACGCAAATTGCTACAAAGTTGATTACCTTTCGGTAAATACAAACGCCGCAGAATTCAGCCCGTCGTATTATCAAAACGGATTAGTATTTGTTTCAAACCGTACCAGTGCCGTTGGTGTTCGTCGGGTTTTCAACTGGAACGAAACTCCTTTCCTAGATTTATTTCACTTAGAAGATATTTCAGCACTCGGTTCTGGAGCAGCTGGTCTAGGTGGAGCGTCTGACGGAAGCACGCTGTCCTCGAGGAAGAGGGGTTCAAGCTACGTAGGTTCTGAGCAATATACGCCTCCAAGTGCGAATGATTCACGAACAATAGGGTCATACGGTGGAACAAACGTAAACTTGGGTTTAGGTTACGGTGACAAGCCGCAAACTGCAACTGATCGTTTCAGCGGGTCGTTAAATTCAAAATACCACGAAGGTCCAACTGCTTTTTTCAAAGACGGTTCTAAAGTAATTTTTACCCGTAACAACTTCCTCAACGGCAAAACTCGCCGTAGTTCTGACGGAATTAACAAATTAAAACTTTTCATTGCTGATGCTGACGGCGACGGCTGGAAAAATATTCAGGAATTGCCTTTCAATTCAGATGAATACTCAACTGGTCACCCTACGCTCTCCGCAAGTGAAGATTTACTATTTTTCGCTTCAGATATGCCCGGCGGTTTTGGTGGAACAGACATTTACGTTTCAAGATACGACGGTGCAAACTGGTCAGCACCTATTAACCTCGGCGACCGCATCAATACAAAAGGAAATGAAATGTTTCCTTACATGGATGAAAAGGATAATCTTTATTTCTCATCAGACGGTCACCCTGGATTAGGTGAACTCGATATTTTCTTTACTCAACTAGAAGGTTTAAGCCAAAAAGGGAGAATCATTAACGTTGGAGCTCCGCTAAATTCAAGTAAAGACGATTTCGGAATGGTAACGGATGGCGTTCGTCAAACCGGATATTTTAGCTCAAACCGTAAGCGAGGTGGAGCCGATGATGACATTTATCGCTTTGACCGGGAGTGTGAACTCAAAGAGGGATGTGAACTTATCCTAGCTGTTTACGATGCAGATTCAAAAATGCCAATGGCAAACATCAAAATTATTTTTGAAGACAGCGAAGGAAATCTACAAGAAGGAATCACTGACGAAAATGGAACATTGGTTATTGAAGACCTAAATCCAGACGATGAGTATACTTTCCGTGCAACCCGTGAAGGTTACGATTCAAACACAGTTAGTTTCTCAACCGAAGGTTGTGATAACGAACCATCAAGGTTAGAAATACCGATGAGTTTGACGAAAAAACCTGAACCAGTTGTAGCTCAAAATACAACCAGCCAATCAAGCACAAATGGCTCCACTACGTCTGGCAGCAACTACTCTGACGGCAGTTATACTTCATCAAATAGCGGAAGCACTAATGGTTCATCAACTGGAACTTACCTGAATCAAGGTCAGTGCTTACTTTCAGGACGTGTGTTGTCACAAAGCGGAAACGCCTCGATGGAAGGAATTTTGGTAACACTTAAAAGTGAATGTGACGGTTCAACCCAAACTGCCTACACCGATGTGAGTGGCTTTTACCAATTTGCCGTAACCGAAGGATGCAGCTATACCATAGAAGGTACTTCTACGGGGCTTGGCTCAAAAGGTAAGCGTGTTCGTAACGTTAGTTGTGCTTCTGGAACTATCAACGCCGATATTTACATGTTCGGTCAAGGTGATATCGTACAGATAGAAAATATTTACTTTGATTACGGAAAATGCGTTTTACGTTCAGATGCACGTACCGAACTTGACAAATTAGTAACCATGATGCGTCAGTACCCAAATATGCGTATCGAGCTTCGTGCTCATACAGATAGTCGTAGTACTGCTGATTTCAACCAGAAAATTTCGGAAGGAAGAGCAAAAGTTTCTGCAAACTATCTCTTTAAGCGTGGTATCAGCAGAAATCGCGTTGAGTTCCGTGGCTACGGCGAAACAATGCCTGTAAATGGTTGTGTTGATGGAGTTGAATGTTCAGAAGATCAGCACGCTGCCAACCGCCGCACTGAAATTCTAATCTTACAAATGGACTAATATCCTATTAAAATTTTTAAACTGAATTAAGCCGTTTACTTTTGTAAGCGGCTTTTTTTTGTAACGTCAATTCTACAAAATGAATTATCTTAAAAAACGAATTAAATCATTCACCGGGCTGCTTGTTGTCCTCGTCTTTGGTTTTGTGCAAATCGGAGTTTCGCAACAAGCACTTTGGACGAATTACCAATTTTCTTATCTCGGAATTAATCCTGCTTTTACGGGGCAACGGGGTTACCTCGGTGTTACAGGTTTAGTTGGGAACCAGTTTAATGGGACCATTCGTCCACAAGCGGTTTCACAAATTGCAATAGTGGATGCTCCCTTGGCAAATTCTCCGAGTCATAATATTGGTTTTCAGGGTTTTAATTCAAATTTAGCAAACATCAATAGCTTTGGTCTTAACATGACCTACGCCTACCGCTATTTTGGCGAGGGTTATAATATCTCAATCGGGGCAGATGCGGGTTTCACAGTTCAGCCTAATGCATTGGTTAATAATCCGGTTAGTCTTTTGTCGCCATTTGCTGGGTTTGGAGTTGCCGCAAATACCGAGAACTTCTTTCTTTCTGCTTCAAATCCCTACTTTTTTGTGGACGAGACCCGTCTTTTTTTGGCGAAAAAGCCTTGGTTTTTAATGGGCGGAGCATCAATTGGTGATTCAGAAAAACTTCTGGTCAATGTTAGTTCACTGGTAGAATTAAACCAAAACCAACAAACTGGAAACGGAGCGGATCTTAACGCAAAAGTTTGGCTTGGCGGTCGGGCCGGGCTTGGAGTAAGTTACCGTATGAGCGGAACTACAGGCTTTCAAGAACTAAATAATAAAGTAGTTTTCTCGTTAGAATATCAGTTTTCTACAAGCATTAGAATGGGACTTTCTTTTGACCAAAACCCACTTCAGGGAATCCGTTTTAATCAATTCGGTGGCAGCGGCGAAGTACCATCAGTATTTCAGATTGCCATAAATTACCGAGCTTTACCCAAAAATATACCGATGGCACGTTTTGATTATTATTGAAAAAAATACATACAAGGCATTCATGCATCGTTTTTCCCTCCGTTCGTTCGCATAAGCAATTTATTTCACCTAATTTTGCTTCGTTTTTACAAAAAACTATTTAATACTCTCTAAATAATACATGGATTCATACTCATATATTGCCAATGCCGATGTTGCCACAATTGATAACATGTATGAGCAATACAAAAACGACCCGCAATCTGTTGATCAATCATGGCAATTCTTCTTTAAAGGATTTGAGTTTTCAAACCAATGGGCGGAAAATGGCAAATCAGTAAGTGGACAGCAGCCAGCCGCATCAGCGGATAAAACCCATGTGCTTAAAGAGGTTGAGGTAGTCCATTTCATTCGTGGAATTCGGGCAAGAGGTCACATGATGGCAACTATTGACCCGCTTTACAGCAACCGCAAACACGATCCAAATTTGCGTTTTACAGATTTTAAACTCTCAGATGCTGATTTAGATACGTATTTTGAGGCAGGAACGGAAGTATTCGGCAGAGCAGCTACGCTACGTGAAGTTGACGAACGCCTGAAAACCGTATATTGCGGCAACATCGGATTTGAATATCAATATATTCGTGATCGAGTAGTGAAAGGATGGTTTCGACGCAAACTCGAAAAGGAGTACATAAACTCAAAACCGACTTCCGAAGAGCAAAAAAGAATCTTACAAAAACTTAACGAAGCCGTTGGTTTTGAGAATTTTCTTCAAACGAAATTTTTGGGAAAAAAACGCTTTTCGCTCGAAGGCGGAGAGGCAACCATTGCCGCTCTTGATATAGCAATGACCAAAGGTGCAGACATGGGCGTAGAAGAAATCTACGTCGGAATGGCACACCGTGGACGTTTAAATGTTTTAACAAACATTATGCAAAAGCCTTATGAGCAGGTTTTTATGGAATTCAATGAAGACGTGCCAACCGATGAATTTACGGATGGCGACGTGAAATACCACATGGGATATTCGAGCCAGGTCACCACTGCTCACGGCAAAGAAGTTAGTATAAAATTATTGCCCAACCCATCGCACCTTGATGCCGTTGATCCGGTAGTTTTGGGCTATACCCGTTCCCGTGCCGACGCCCATTTTGTGTCGAACGGCTTGAAACCGAACGAACACAAAGATATTTATGATAAAGTTTTGCCGATTTTGATTCACGGCGATGCTTCACTTGCGGGTCAGGGTATTATTTACGAAATTACGCAAATGTCTAACCTGCCCGGTTATTACGTTGGCGGAACGCTGCACGTAATTATCAACAACCAGGTAGGTTTCACCACTTCAAACAGCGATGCCCGCTCTAGTATTTACTGCTCAGACGTGGCAAAATCTCTCGATACGCCAATTTTTCACGTTAACGGAAACGACCCCGAAGCGGTACTTTACGCCATGAAATTAGCGATAGAGTTCCGTCAGGAATTTAATCGAGACGTTTTCGTGGATATTATCTGCTATCGTAAACATGGGCACAATGAAGCAGATGAACCTCGCTTTACGCAGCCGCTGATGTACCAACGCATCGCTGAATTAGATAACCCACGCGAGCTTTACATCAAGAAACTTATTGCCGATGGTATCATTGATGAAGCCTACGCAAATACAATCAAAGAAGAATTTGCCCAAAAATTGCAATTGCTTCTCGAGGCAGTCAAAAATCCGGGAACGCCAAACAGTGATTTCCAATTGCCTAAATACGTTCGTCATAAGTTAGAACGTGATTGGTCTGAACTACGGCGGTCAACGCCTAAAGACTTTGCAAAGTCGCCTAAAACCGGAATCAGTAAAAAAGACATCGCTGAAATTGGAAGCGTGCTTTCAAACGTTCCTGAAGGTTTTACGCCAATCAAACAAATCGTAAAAGTTTTGGAGGAAAGAACCGAGATTTTCGCTGAAACAAAACCGTTTAACTGGGCTACCGCAGAATTACTTGCCTACGGTTCGCTTTTGAAAGATGGGAAGTGGGTCAGAATGTCGGGTCAAGATGTAGAACGAGGTACTTTTTCGCACCGACACGCCGTTTTGCATGATATTGAAAACGATACCGAATATATAAACTTAGGACAAATTAAAGAGGAGCAGGGCAAATTTGAAATCTATAACTCGCTACTTTCAGAGTACGGGGTTTTGGGTTTTGAATATGGCTACTCGCTCGCAAATCCCAACGCCCTTGTGATTTGGGAAGCCCAATTCGGTGACTTTGCCAACGGTGCCCAAATCATGATCGACCAATTCATTGCCGCTTCTGAATCGAAGTGGGAGATGATGAACGGCTTGGTATTATTACTGCCACACGGCTACGAAGGTCAAGGACCAGAGCACTCAAACGCTCGTCCCGAGCGTTTTCTGCAACTCTCGGCGGAGTATAATATGTACGTGTGTAACTGCACAACGCCTGCTAACTTCTTCCACATGCTTCGTCGGCAATTGGCTTTGCCATTCCGCAAGCCGTGCATTCACATGTCGCCGAAATCGATGTTAAGAAACCCGAAAGCGGTCTCAGAAATGAGCGAATTTGTGACCGGAACATCTTTTCAGGAAGTAATTGAAGATACCTACGCTGACGCAAAAAAGGTAAAGAAAGTATTGCTTTGCTCTGGTAAAATATACTGGGATTTACAAGCTCGGCAAGAAGAAGGCGATCGAAAAGATATCGCTGTAGTGCGGGTTGAGCAATTGCACCCGTTCCCGAAAGAAAAAGTGGAGAAAATAATCGCTAAATATCCAAAAGCCCAAACTGTTTGGGTACAAGAAGAACCTGAAAATATGGGTGCGTGGTCGTTCATACTTAGAGAATTTCCCGAAATTGGAATTTCAGATTTAGTGGCTCGAAAAAAGAGTGCATCTCCAGCAACGGGTTACTCAAAAGTACACGCCAAAGAGCAAAACGCTTTGGTAGATAAGGCATTTAATTGATATAAATATCGGGACACTTTTTTCGTCCCGATTTTGTAGTATTATATAGAATTTACAAACCTACTTGTTTAAAAAAGTAAACGTATGGCAATTGAAATGAAAGTCCCATCAGTGGGTGAATCCGTAACCGAAGTCACGATTGCATCTTGGGTGAAAAAAGACGGCGATACCGTCAAAATGGACGAAATTATATGTGAATTAGAATCAGATAAAGCTACATTTGAGTTGCCTTCTGAGGCTTCTGGTACCTTACGAATTGTAGCAAATGAAGGCGATACCCTTGAAATTGGGGCGTTAATTTGCAAAATAGAAGAAAGCGGAGCAGCCACCGAAACCGCCAGTAAGCCAGCCGAAACTTCTGAAAAAGTGGAGACGAAAAGTGAAGCTCCTGCAGCAAGTCCAAGCGGAGAAATTGCTGAGGTCTTGATCCCGTCAGTTGGCGAATCAATTACGGAGGTTACTATTGCTTCATGGATGAAAAAATCGGGCGATACCGTCGCAATGGATGAAATTATCTGCGAATTAGAATCAGATAAAGCTACGTTTGAACTACCATCACCCAAAGCCGGAATTTTAACGATATTGGAAGAAGGCGGAGCAGTTGTTGAAATAAACGCTAAA
>JANQUM010000076.1:0-1926 GCA_030731175.1 Spirosomataceae bacterium | reverse complement strand
GGTGCGTCAAACGGTACAGCAAAAACTGACACGGCTACTGTAACCGAAAAACCAGCTGCACAATCATCAGGAAGTTCAGAAAGCTACGCCGCAAATCATCCATCGCCAGCGGCGGCAAAAATATTAGAAGAAAAAGGAATTGATCCTAAAAGCGTAAGCGGTACTGGTGTTGACGGCAGAATTACGAAAGAAGATGCTCAAAACGCCACCGCAAGTAAAGCTGCTGCACCGGTTTCAACTGCAGCTGCTCCGGCAACTGAGAAAGCCGGAAGTGGAGACGAAAGAGTAAGCCGACGCGAGAAAATGTCGGGACTTCGTAAAACAATAGCCCGCCGCTTGGTAGCTGTGAAAAATGAAACGGCGATGCTCACTACGTTCAACGAAGTGGATATGAAGCCAATCATGGATATTCGCAAATTGTACAAAGATAAATTCAAAGAGACTCACGGCGTTGGGCTTGGCTTTATGTCATTCTTCACGAAGGCATGTGCCATTGCTTTGCAGGAGTTTCCTACAATAAACGCTTATATTGACGGTGAAGAAATCGTCTTCAATGAATTTGTTGATATTTCAATCGCTGTTTCTGCACCAAAAGGATTGGTAGTTCCTGTAATTCGGGATGCTCAAAAACTCGATTTTGCAGGAATTGAAAGCGAAGTTGTGAGGTTAGCCTTAAAAGCTCGTGACAACAAATTGACCATTCCTGAAATGACTGGTGGAACGTTCACGATAACAAACGGTGGTATTTTTGGCTCGATGCTGAGTACACCAATTATCAACGCACCGCAGTCGGCAATCTTAGGAATGCACAACATCGTGGAACGCCCAGTTGCCATAAACGGTCAGGTGGAAATTCGCCCAATTATGTATTTGGCACTTTCTTACGATCACCGAACCATCGACGGAAAGCAGTCGGTTAGCTTTTTGGTTCGCCTAAAGCAACTCCTTGAAGACCCAATGCGGATGATGCTTGGGGTGTAATTTATTTGATTCAAAAAAGCCATTAGTTTAAAGCTAAGAATTTATGAAATACGATTTAATAGTTATCGGATCGGGTCCTGGCGGTTACGTTGCCGCCATTCGGGCATCGCAGTTGGGAATGAAAACTGCCCTAATTGAAAAATACGACGTACTTGGCGGAACTTGCCTGAACGTAGGCTGTATTCCTTCCAAAGCACTTTTAGACTCGTCGGAGCATTTTCACAACGCCGCTCATAATTTTGCCGAGCACGGAATTGATATTCCGGCACCTAAAGTAAATATGCCGCAAATGATAGAGCGGAAGGGCAAAGTGGTTGACCGCATGAACAAGGGCGTTTCGTTCTTGATGAAAAAGAATAAAATCGACGTTTTCAATGGCTTTGGCTCTTTCGTGAATAAAACTACGGTTAAAATTGCGAAAAACGATGGCTCGGAAGAGCAAATTGAAGGAGACAAAATCATTATTGCCACTGGTTCAAAACCAACGGTTTTACCGTTTATGAACCATGATAAAAAACGGGTTTTGACTTCAACCGAAGCTCTTAATCTAACCGAAGTGCCGAAATCAATGATTGTGATTGGTGCAGGGGTAATTGGTGCGGAATTAGGTTCGGTATATGCCCGCTTAGGAACTGACGTAACATTCGTAGAATTTGCCGATAGCATGATTCCGACCATGGATAGCTCGATGGGAAAAGAGTTATTAAAAACGCTCAAAAAGCATTTAAAAGTAAAAGCAAATTTTAGTACAAAAGTTACCAAAGTTGAAAATACTGGTGACGAAGTAGTGGTAACCGCCGAAGACAAAAAAGGCGAAACCGTAACTTTCACCGCTGAATATTGCTTGCTTTCAATTGGTCGTCGCCCGTACACCGATAAACTCAACCTTGAAGCCGCCGGACTCAAAACCGATGAGCGAGGAAGAATTGCTGTGAACGAGCATAC
>JANQUM010000075.1 GCA_030731175.1 Spirosomataceae bacterium | reverse complement strand
GTGTCTTGGATGCCAAGTTTTCCGAGAATCTGTTTTACAGAAGCTTCGTAATCCCAGGCATCAAGAAAGCTCAATTGCTCTACTGCTTTAGATATCAAGTCATTATCGTCTTTTGCCAAGGCACGTTCGTAGGCAATTGTCGCTTTTGAACGTTCAGAATCTCCGTACAAAATGGTCTCGAGCACGGTATCTTCCTGATTAAAATCGGGGTTTTGCTGGAGGTAGCCCATTCTGATGTCTTTGCGGATACTCAAATCGCCGCCGTCGGGATTTACGATACCACCCACGATGTCAAGCAACGAGGACTTCCCCGAGCCATTTGCTCCAATCAGAGCAACTTTTTCGCCTTGTAAAATTCCAAAAGTAAGGTCTTGAAACAACCAACGTTCGCCTACGTTTCTCCCGATATTTTCGGCGGATAAATAATTCATAAAGTGCAGATTGATAATTTCTGCAAAAGTACGATAAATGAAATTTAGACCGTTACAATAATTTATATATTTATTTTACTATATTTGACAATTATAGCATATATATACTATGATTTATCAAATAATTACCGGAGATTTTATAAATTCAGTTGCTTTTTCAAAAGAATTGCGAGAAAGCATCGTAGAAATTCTCGAAGAAGTTGCCGTGACTTTCGGAAGCAAATACGAATACTTTATTCGCGGCGACGGTATTCAAATTTTATCGAATAAAAATGCTTTGCGGGAAGCCATTTATCTTCAGTCTTTACTTCACGCAAAACTGAATGTGGGCATTCGGTTGGCAATCGGAATTGGCAGTATTGAGGTTTTGGACGAACGGCTTTCAAACTCAACGGGCGAAGCGTTTCAACTTTCGGGTCAGCGGTTAGACGAAATGAAGAAACTGCAGAAACAACTATCCGTTGTAACTCCAAATAAATGGCTGAACTGCGAATGGGAAATTCATACCCAGACGCTGGATTATTTATCAGCGTCCCGCACCCGAAATCAGTCGGAAGTAGTTGTAGGTTTACTCGAAAATAAAACTCAAACCAAACTCGCCGAGGAAATTGGAATTTCACAACCTTCTGTTAATCAACGCATTAAATCTTCGGGTTGGGAATTAATCGAACCGATAATTTTGCGGTATGGAGAATCTATTACTTATTTGGAAACATATTTTGCTTCATAATTTCAAACCAAAAGCACATTTTTGATGACATCCCTTCCTTCAGGCTTCGTATTGATCTTGCTAAAACTGTGCATTGCCCATTTAATCTCAGATTATTTCCTGCAATTTGACTCTTGGGTTGCCGACAAACAAAAGAATAAGATTCGGTCTATAAAACTTTACGCACATATTGCCGTGACATTCTTAGCGGCGGCACTAATTTCGGGCGAGTGGCTGATTGCTTTGTTCATCGCCGTAACGCATGGAATAATCGATATTACAAAGATTTACCTCGGCAAAAAAGACAGCGTTTCGTTTATTATAGATCAGGCTTTGCACTTTATTATATTAGTTATCAGCAGTTTATGGATAAGCAATGAACTCCCCGAACTTCTAAAATTCGCTGTTTCACTTTCTGAATCAACCTCATTTTGGGCAATCGCCTTCGGGTATATGTTCATTACGTTTCCTATCAGCGTTGTCATCACCATTTTAACCCACCGCTGGCGAAAGGATCTGGACGATTCTTACGAAAATTTACAAACTTTGAACGAAGCGGGAAAATGGATTGGCATCATGGAACGCCTCTTAATTCTAACATTCATTCTCATCAACCAATTTGCCGCAATAGGGTTTCTCATCGCGGCAAAGGCCGTTTTACGTATAAAAGATACCGAACGGAAATTATCAGAATACGTACTAATTGGTACGCTGCTAAGTATCTGTATCACCGTTTGCGTTGGATTGCTGATAAAATTCATAACTTTAGCTTGATTAACGGCACAATCCTTTACCGGACAAACTCCGTAACTATTTGCAAG
>JANQUM010000074.1 GCA_030731175.1 Spirosomataceae bacterium | reverse complement strand
GAATATACACCAATAATGACGTTTAGCCCGATGACCAAAAGAACGAGAATTAGCGGTAAAAAGGTTATGAAATCCATGAGTAACTGTAAAATGCTGCCGTAAAGTTACTAAAACTTGCGAACCTATGCGTTGATTTACGAATGCTTTTCATCTACAACCTTTGCCAGTTTTACGTCAAATAATTTCTTTGATTTTAAGGCAATATAACTCACTACTCCGAGCGTCATCATGCCGCCCGCAACCACGGAGGCAACTGTACCCAAGAATCTCGCGGCTACGCCACTTTCAAAAGCTCCTAACTCATTTGACGTGCTAACGAAAATCCCGTTGACAGATGTCACCCGTCCTCGCATGTGATCGGGTGGGAGGGTTTGCAAAATTGTGGAACGGATTACTACACTCACACTGTCAAACGCTCCGGTTAGAAACAAAGCGAAAATTGACAAATAGAAATTTACGGAAAGAGCGAAGAACAACGTCGCCACGCCAAAGCCAGCCACTGCGAGTAGCATATTCCGCCACGCATTTCGGGTAGGGTCGAAGTACGCCAAAAAGAACATCGTGATTACAGCACCTAAGCCCGGAGCGGCACGGAGAATGCCCAGACCTTCAGCTCCGACTTCCAGAATATCTTTCGCAAAAACGGGTAAAATTGCCACTACGCCACCGAATAAAACCGATAACATATCGAGCAAAACGGCGTAATAAAGAATCTTATTTTTGTAAACGAAACGAAAACCTTCGCTCAAACTTTTTATAACATTGCCCCGCTGCATCACTGCTGCTTTTCGACGTTTGATTTGGAACGAAAATATAATTACTAAAAATAACAAGCTGATTACCAGTAAAATAGAATTACTCAATCCCAAATATGCATACAAAAAACCCGCCATCGCTGGCCCGACGATTAAGCCCGTTTGCCAAAATTGCGTACTCCAAGTTGCCGAATTGGCGTAATGTTCTTCACGAACTAAAAATGGTTTCAAAGATGACCACGCCGGGCTGTAAAACCCACGGGCTAAGCCGTACGCAAATACGGTAGCGTAAATCAGCGTTGGATGAGAGCTTTGCTCAAAACCGTACGATTTATGAGTTCCGAAATACAACGCAACGGAGCAAAGAATTACGATTGCGAAGCAAATTTGAGCAATGATTCGTTTGTCGTAATTGTCTGCAAGATAACCGCCAAAAAGAGTCACGGAAATATAAGGAACGGCAACAAAAAGTCCGACTAAACCCAACACCAGCGGGTCGCCCGTAATTTCGTAGAGGTAAAAACTTACCACCACTTCCTGAATCTGAATACCGATGGTAAACAAAAACTGCGTAGCGAGAAAAAAGCGGTATTCGGGGTAACGAAGTGCAGCGTACGGATCGGTCATTTATTTTCCTTTGAACGTTTAAATCGGCGACAAAGGTAGGGTTATTTGTGGTGATTTTCTAACCGATTTGCTCCCTCAACCTGCACCGCTTCCCGCACAAAATCTTTCAGGATTTCGGTTTGGTCTTTCGCGAGGCGTTCGCCGTATTTACTGGTCAGAAACGCCGAAAGCATAAATAATATAGCTACCGGAAACGCCCAAATCAACAATGATTCTTTACCGAGCATTACGTTGGAAGCTCCGTAAGACCCAACGAAAAACCCGACCGTTCCGAGAAAGAAATAGATGAACGAAAACAACGTCCAGACTCCCGGTCTTGGGCCAATAATTCCTGAAATAACGCTGCTATGTTCGTGAGAGAAATCTGGCTCGATACGAAAACTCAACTGCGGCGACCAATAATGTACCGCATCTCCCGTAATATCAAGCACCACGTGATTATCCACAATCTTTCCTTTCAGTTTGCCCGAAGACTTTTGAAGCATTGCCTTCACGTGTTCTATCACGTCATCCGCCGGAGCGTTGACGGTGAGCTTAAACCGTGGTCTGATGTGGGTTATTGTGGAGTCCATGGGGTGGTATTTGAT
>JANQUM010000073.1 GCA_030731175.1 Spirosomataceae bacterium | reverse complement strand
ATCAGTGAATGTAGTATGGAGATATCATTAGATAGGCAATTACGCCGGTAACCGAGACGTAGAGCCAAATAGGAAAAGCAATTTTAGTAACTTTTTTGTGGCGAATAAATTGCTTAGTTACTGCGAAGAACATAGCACGCAAAACAAAAGGCAATACTATCAGCGACATTAGTATGTGGCTTATCAGGATGGTGTAGTAAAAATAGCGGATGTTACCCTCGCCTCCGTAGGTGGTTGAGGCATTCGTGAGGTGATAAATTACGTAGAATACTAAAAAGCAAGCCCCTAATGAAAACGCAATGGTCATCGTATACTGGTGGTACTGAATATTCTTTTGCTTTATAAAATACAAACCCACCAAAAGAAAAATAGTTGTAAGAGAATTTATGACTGCGTTTAAATGTGGCAAAACAGTTGTCCATTCGCCCAAGTCAAGTTTTGTTCTAATACCCAACAAAATGGCCACAACTACCGGAATAACAACCGATAATGTATTTATCAAGACCATCGACTTTTTTTCGCTGCCGGAATTGGTTGCCTCTTTCATGTTTACTTGCTATTTGTCAGATTTCTGAGTTTTATAACTATCCAATAATACACTTATTTCTACAATAAGGCGATCAACCTCCTCCTTGTTTGTACCGTCGTAAATTCCACGGATAAATCCAGCTTTATCTATTAACAGTAATTTTTCGGAGTGAATAAATGCGTCGTCAATGTCATTTATTTCAGTATTATATTCAGACGCATCCGCAACGGGTAGTTTAAACCCTTGGATTGCCAAATCGTAGATTTTCTTTTTATCTCCTGTTAAAAAAAACCATTTATCTTTCACGGCTTCGTATTGTACGGCATAATTGTTCAGGACACTTACCGAATCGTGCTTTGGGTCAATCGACATGGACATCAGTAGTACGCTGCCGTTTTCTTTAAAAACTCCTTGAACTCGTGTCAACTCCGAACTTATCTTGGGGCAGATTGTACCACAACGAGTAAAGAAAAAACTCGCAACGGTTACATTTCCTTCCATTTTTTTCGAGGAAAACTGCCGCCCATACTGATCCGTAAGTTCAAATTCAGGAATTTGAATAAATACGGTATCTCCGTCAGTTACTACCGCTTCTCCGCTGTCGTTCGTTTCAGGAAACAGAAAGGGCAAGTCATAGTGATTTTGCCCAAACTGATGTAGGATTACAAATATTAAAGCCGGAACACCCAACAAAACTGTTAGTATTCCGGCCTTTAAGAATTTACGATTCATATTAGAATGATCTTTCTACGCCAATGTAACTTCCTTCAAAATAAACCAGTGCAGCGATGAACCAAATCACAAAAATTATCGGCAGAATTACTGTCCAAATGAGTGATTTAACCTCATCCTTGAGGTGCATAAATGTACCAACTATGTAGAATGATTTTACAAATGTCAATATTATAAAAATACTAATCTTCAACCACTTGCCGAAACTTGTATCTGAACTAATTGTAAAAGCAATGACAAATTCTATTGCGGTTAAAACAAGTAATATCCAAAATACACGCCAAAGTGCCTTTGTTTGCGGCTTTGCTTTGCCGTTTTCATCATATACGATTTCTGCCATTAGTTTGAAATTTTATAGTTTCTAAGAGGATTTTCTACGTAAATTGACTGCTTACACGAGATAAAAGAATGTAAATACAAATACCCACACTAAATCTACAAAGTGCCAGTAAAGACCTACCTTTTCTACCATATCGTAATGTCCACGTTTTTCGTAAACACCATTTGCTGCGTTGTAAAAAATGAGGATATTGAGTACAACGCCCGATAATACGTGCGTTCCGTGGAAACCTGTAATAAAGAAAAAGAAATCGGCGAACGCCGTTGGCCCGTACTGGTTATGAACAAGATTTGCTCCAAAAAACTGTACGCCGTCAATCATTGAGCCTTCCGGTGTGCCGTGAATGAAGTGATTCCACTCCCACGCCTGTGAACCTAAGAAAGTGAAACCGCCGAGAATTGTCCAAAGCATCCATTTTTCAACGTCTGCTTTATCCATCCTGTGGCCTGCTTCAACGGCAAGAACCATCGTAACAGAACTAAAAATGAGGATAAACGTCATGATGCCAACGAATACTAATGGCAACGAAATTCCATGCAGGAAAGGAACAGCTTCAAAAACAGCTTCGGGCGTTGGCCACCATTGCTGAGAAAATTCAAAGTTTTTAAGAGATACTCCAGGATTTAAATCTTGAAAAGAAGGATAGCTAAAACGTACTAATCCGTAGGATATTAATAATGCTGAAAACGTGAATGTATCGGATAGTAGAAATACCCACATCATTAATTTTCCGTAACCAACTTTCATCGGTTGCGTTCCTCCTTGCCAAATTAACCTTTCGGGTGTTGTTGAATTTACAGTCGCCATATAACAGTTAGTGAATTTTTATTCTGGGAGCAAAAATAATTAAATATTTGCCCGCACCCACAAAAATGAGATTAAAATTATCTGAAGTACAATAAGAATACAAACAAATACACCCACAATAAGTCTAAGAAGTGCCAGTAAGTGTTGCAAACCTCTAAGCGATTTAGTTCTTTGGCGTTAATTTTTGTTTGGAATGCCGCAATAAAAGCGAATAATATGACAAATAATCCCGTTACTAAGTGAAAACCATGTAAGCCGGTTAATACATAGAAAAATGAGCCGGAGGGATTCCCCTTTAAAAATACTCCCTGGGTTTGTAAATCCTGCCATCCGTAATACTGCATGACTAAAAAGGTTAGCCCAGCTGCAAAAGCAATGGAGATGAATGTTTTCAATTGAACGAGTTTGTCTTTTTTCGCAGCTAAGTATGCCAAATGTAAAAAAACGCTACTAAGCACTAAAACGGCAGTACTATAATAAAAAATAATTGGAACAGTAAATTCTACCCAATTTCCCTCTGCCCTTCTAACTAAGTACGCACTCGTTTGTGATGCAAATAGCATTACAATTGAAATGATGAACAACCACGTAATAAATTTCCACTTGTTTATGCGAAGAATGTTATCCTGCTTTTCCTGAATTATATTAATTTGTTGTGCCATAATTTTAAACTTTATCAATTAAGTATCCGATCTGAACAAATGGTAAATAGATAAATGATCCAAACATTAGCTGTAAAGCCGCTTTACGGTTCACCTTACGCATCAGTTGAAATGTTTGAGCCAAGAAAAGTACACCCATTATCATTGCAAATACTGCCGAATTTATGCCCGTCATTCCAAGATAATAGGGAACCCAACACAACGGCAAGAGAAACAATGTATAAGACATCATCTGAATTGCTGAATTCAAATCCTGTCCCCCCTTTGAGGGAAGCAATTTAAAGCCTGCACGTGTATAATCCTCGTGCGTTACCCAGGCGATTGCCCAAAAGTGTGGAAATTGCCAAAAGAACTGAATGGCAAATAAAATGCCAGGTTCTAAACCAAAATGTCCTGTTGCTGCAACCCACCCAATCATTGGTGGAAATGCACCAGGTAGTGCACCAACAACTACTGCGATAGGCCCAACTCTTTTTAGAGGTGTATAGACAAATCCGTACAATATCATAGAAAGCATCGCTAAACCAGCGGCTTTCCAACTAAAAAATGCAAACAAGATGATTACAGAAATAACCGCCATTATAAAACCGAAAGTAGCAACTTCGGTAACGTTCAACCTGCCGCTTGGAAGTGGTCGGTTACTTGTTCGGTTCATCAACTTATCTAAATCTTTCTCAATGATTTGATTGATAATATTTGCTGCCGCCGTAGTAGTGAAAGATGCAACACAAAACAATCCCAACATACCCCAGTCAATTGACGAAGCACCTAAATAGTATCCAAATGCGGCCGAAAAAACGACGGTCATTGAAAGCCGGAACTTTGTTAGGTCAAAGTACGCTCTCGCTTTTATTTGAAAATCAGATTTATGGTTAATTACTTCTGTCATTTTAAGCTATTTTCATCGAATGATTAGCAACATACTCGCGGTTCATCAACAAAAAGATGCTGAACTGCATTCCCAAAACCACGATGCCGAATAATAAATGAACTGGTTGAGCGAATGCAGGAATTTCAAAAAGTGCCATGATACTTCCACTCACAATTTCTATCAATACAACAGCAAAGAGGTAGGTAGTTGTTTTATAAATTAACCCTTTTTCAACGGTACTTGATTTAACATTTCTTAACAGAATGTAGTGCATTACGAGCAGGACAAAAGATAATGCTATGTGCATATAGAATTTACCACCGATTACGCTCAACCAACCCTCACCGACTTCCCGGTTGTTTGTTTTTAGCAAGACATCCACAGACTCTCTGACTTGCGTACCCATCAATACCTGCCCAATAGAAATCACGATTAGTACTATTACAAGAAAATTGAGTGCCTGTTTACTTGAAAATTCTTCAATTGGCAATCGTTTCTCGTAAGAACGAAGTACTATATAGAGAATCAAAGCTACAATCACAATGGCAATCAACATGTGAAGCGTAATCATGCCGGGGTGAAGTTCTGTAGAGACAACGATCGAACCTAACCAGCCTTCAAACAGCACCAAAAGTAGTGTCAATAAGCTTATCCCAACTATTGGCTTATCGCTCTTCCAGAAGGTTCTTACTGATAGTACAAATGTGCCGAATATAAAAAGCCCGATTAGT
Organism: Spirosomataceae bacterium; assembly: GCA_030731175.1. Classification (GTDB taxonomy): domain Bacteria; phylum Bacteroidota; class Bacteroidia; order Cytophagales; family Spirosomataceae; genus JANQUM01. The sequence goes on along the minus strand of JANQUM010000073.1, from coordinate 5,501 downwards.
GCACCCACCAACCTGTTTACATACTCAATCCATGTTTTCACAGGGTTGAACACTACTTCGCCTTTCAGTTTTGCACCAAATATTTCTTTATAATTTAGAGGCAGCTCTGATTCAACGGTGGGTGGAATCCACATTCCAAAGCATTTAGGCCAATCAGGGCAGCCCATTCCGGCACCAGTTGCTCTAACCACACCTCCAATAAGAATTAGGAAGTACAAGGCTATTAAAGTTGCCATTCCCCACCTTCTGAACGCTTTACTTTTGTCCATAAAAAAAGTACACTGTAAAAGGTACGAAGAGTGTACTTTATACAGTGTACTTCCTACCTTGAGGATTATTTATCAGTCTGGAATGCTTCTGTCGAATTCTAACTTTTCGATTTCCTTTTCATCTGCAATCATTTCATTTTCATGAGGTAGATTTGACTCAGGGGTCGATGAATAAGGAATATTTTGCGGAATAAAATCAACTGCCGAGTTTGGCTTACTATAGTCATAAGGCCAGCGATAAACCGTTGGTATTTCTCCTGGCCAGTTACCATGCCCTGGATTATCCGTAGTCCACTCCAAAGTATTTGAATTCCAAGGATTAGCAGGTGCTTTTTTGCCTTTGAAGATTGAATAAACAAAGTTACTAATGAATATCGCCTGAGCTGCAACAGAAATAATTGCCGCTACTGTAATGAACGCGTTTAAGTCTGCGTATGAATCAAATGTTGCAAAACCCGACCATTGGTAATAACGTCTAGGAAATCCAGCTATACCAATATAGTGCATCGGGAAAAATACTAAGTACGAGCTGATAAATGTTAACCAAAAGTGAGCATAACCCATCTTTGCATTCATCATTCTACCGAACATTTTTGGAAACCAATGATAAACACCCGCCAACATTCCGAAGATTGCCGCCGCACCCATTACAATATGGAAGTGAGCTACTACGAAATACGTATCGTGTAATTGAATATCTAACGCACTATTACCCAAAATAATACCTGTTAAACCACCAGAAACGAAGAACGATACCAAACCAATTGCGAAAAGCATAGCTGGCGTGAACACGATGTTTCCTCTCCAAAGTGTGGTAATGTAATTAAACGCCTTCACCGCAGATGGTACTGCAATAATCAACGTTAAAAGCATAAATACTGATCCCAAGAATGGGTTCATTCCTGTTACAAACATGTGGTGAGCCCACACTATAAAAGCAAGAAACATAATACCCGCCATCGAGAAAATCATCGCTTTGTAACCAAAAATTGGTTTCCGCGAATTTGTTGCAATTACTTCAGAAGTTATACCCAATGCTGGAAGAATAATGATATAAACTTCTGGATGACCTAAGAACCAAAATAAATGCTGGAATAAGATTGGGCTACCACCCTGGTTGGGTAACGCCTGTCCATTCACATAAATTTCCGACAAAAAGAAACTTGTACCGAAGCTACGATCGAAAATCAATAACAAAGCTGCCGAGAACAAAACTGGAAAGGCAAGAATACCTAAGATAGCAGTAAATGTAAATGCCCAAATTGTCAATGGTAACTTATCGAAAGACATTCCTCTTGTACGTAGGTTGATAACCGTAGTAACATAGTTAATACCTCCTAATAAACTTGAAACAATGAAAAGTGCCATTGCAACTAACCATAGAGTCATACCTATTCCTGATCCAGGATTAGCATCTGCTAAAGCACTGAGTGGCGGATATACAACCCAACCACCGCCTGCAGGGCCAGTCTCCACGAAAATAGACACAAACATTACCATACTCGACAAAAAGAAGAACCAATACGATAACATATTGATAAACCCTGAAGCCATATCTCTTGCACCGATTTGTAGCGGAATCAAAAAATTAGAAAATGTTCCGCTTAACCCAGCAGTCAAAACAAAGAATACCATTATGGTACCGTGCATTGTCACCAAAGCTAAATAAAAGTTAGGGTCTAATTTACCGACTCCTTCGGCTGAAATAGAAACCCACTGACCTAAAATTGGCTTTAACCAAGCCATGTCTAAGTTTGGAAATCCTAACTGAAGACGAAAAACAACGGACATTAGTCCGCCGATTACAGCCCAAATAATACCCGAGATAAGGTATTGTTTCGCAATCGTCTTATGATCTTCCGAAAAAATATATTTACGAACAAAACTCAGCTCGTGGTGCTCATGCTCTTCGTGTGCGTGAACGTCTGCTACGTGTGCTGTTACTGCTGCCATATTTATAATTGATTTATAATTTTATTTTAATGCTGCTTGCGTTCCTGCTCCTCCTGCTGTTGCCTCATCTTCTGCTACAACCAGATTTGTTGATTCTTCAACTGGCAAATACTTCATTGCTTTGGCCTTCAAATTTGCTGGTACTTTCTCAATATAATCAGGGTTCATCGCTAAGAACGGCTTTTGTTCTCTTTTCCATTTATTATAAGTGGCTTCGTCTTCAACAATAAGCCTTAACTTCATAGCAAAGTGGCTGCGACCGCAAACCTCAGTACAAGCAATTTCAAAATCGAATTCAGGATTTCCCAACTCCGCACGGGCTTGATCCGTTGTTTGAGTTGGCGTAAACCAAAACTTGGTGGGCATACCAGGCACAGCATCCATTTTGACACGCATGTGTGGTATAAATACTGAGTGAAGTACATCTCTTGCTCTGATTTTCAGGAGCACTGGCTTACCAACTGGAATGTGCATCTCCGTATTGCTCGTAAAATCATCAAATGAATTCTCATCCGCTAAGTCAATGCCAAATTCGTTAGTTGCATCAGTGAGCTTAAAGTTGTACTTTCCTAATTTGTTATCATCAACACCTGGGTAACGCACTTGCCAACCGAATTGCTTACCCATAATTTCAACAACCTCTGCATCTGCTGGTGCATCAGCCATTACATCCGTCCAGACTTTGAGTCCGCTAAATACTAATCCTGCCATAATAATGGCTGGTATAACCGTCCAAATCACCTCAAGTTTGTTGTTGTGCGGATAAAAAGTGGCAACTCTACCTTTCTTGAAACGATATTTGTAAGCGAAGAAAAACAAAAGTGAGTTTACTACAAAAAAACCAACCATGATTACTGCCATTGAAACCCAAAACCAGTAATCGGTTTCTTTGCCGTGTACGGAAGCCGCCTCGGGAAGAAAATCTTCTCGGTAGTAAAGGAAGGACCATACTACACCAACTACACTGATTACCCAAAAAACGAACATCGCGTAACCGTTGAAGTTGTTTGCATCATCTACATATTCTCCTTCACTGCTTGTCTCTGAGTCCGTTGGGCGTATCCCTTTTAATAACGATTGCGTTTTACCCAAAACCATGACAGTCATGACTATGAACACAATTGCTAAAATGCCGATTATTATTGCCATCTACTTACGTGTTTTACTTTAGTATCTAAATGAAATGTTTATCCGAAATGTTTCTTCTGAATAATATTTTTTATCAAATATTGTGGTTCAAGCTCTCTCCAATAAATGGATGGTGCTTTGGGATTAAATTCGCTTTCTTTAACTGGTTTGCAATTACTAAGATAAAAGCAGAGGCAAATACCAACGTTGTGCCCCATTCAATAAGTCCAATTCCTCCCTGCTCTTTTGCAATACCGGGCATTAGCATTTGGTAGAAGTCAAACCAATGTCCAACTAGGATCGCCCCGCAGGCAAGCTTCAATAACATGTAATTTCTCTTTGAACCCCGAGCCATCATAACCAAGAAGGGGAATACAAAGTTTAGCACAAGGCTAATTAGAAACGGAGCAAAGTATCTGCCGTCAAAACCGCTAATTCTTTCTCTGAAATAAATAGTCTCTTCTGGTAAATTTGCATAGAAAATTAATAAATACTGGCTAAACCATACGTACGCCCAGAAAACCGAAAATCCAAAAATTAACTTTCCAAGATCATGCAATACACTGTCATTAACGGCTTTCAAATAACCTTGGTCTTTTAATAAAAGGATAGCCAACATAATTGCCGCCAATCCTGACACATGCCAGCTTGCTAAGTGGTACCAACCGAACATAGTTGAGAACCAGTGAGTGTCTATTGACATGGATAAATCCCAAGCAGCAGTTGAAGAAGTAACAGCAAAAAACATTAGGAACATTTTAGCGTATTTGCGGCTTGAATGGTAGTGCTCTAAATCATTGTACTGATCTTCTAAAAGTGAGTATTTACGTATTTGTTTCCACAGAACGAACCAAATAACAAAATACACTACGATTCTAATCAAGAAAAACCAAAAGTTCAAATACCACTCTTTTTGGGCGATAATTTCATCATAAATTTCGCTACCTGGCGTCATAATACCTTCATGCGTCCAGTGAAAAACGATATGACGAGTTGCAGGAATAAGATAAAGCACCAATAGAATTGCGGCTGGAATTACCATAAACGCAGGAAATGCTTCTGGAATTCTTTTTATTGAAGTGTACCAACCAGCTTTAGCTACGTAATTATACGACATAAAGAATGCTCCAATCAGTGATATTCCAAGAAAATAAACACTGTTCATCCAAATATTTCCAACAATTCTTGACATTAATGTAGCTCCATGGTGATCTTCGCCATGAGTTCCACCGTGTTCGGGTCCGGCACCACCGTGACCTTCTGCGGTCTCCCAAACTCCAATACTCCAACCTTTGTGTAATAAGAAGGCACCCACAGCTACCATGGCTACACCGACGGCAATCGCGATTAGCAGCTTTGTTTTGTGAGCTGGATTGAACTCAAAATTTTCTTCGATCGAAGGTATTTCGTGCAAATGAGCCATTTTCTTTTTTATTATTATCTCGTATGAGGAAGAACTATCTATCTAACTAATTTATAACTTACTTGATTAACTACCTAACTGCAGTCGCTGTACGTAATGCACTATTTCCCACCTCTCTTCGGGTGTCATCTGCGAGCCATGTGGCCACATTCTGCCTTTTCCGTGTGTGATCACGTGGTAAATATGTCCACCTGATACATCCTTCAGAGCCGCTGATGAATAAACTGGAACACCTTTATATACCACGCCTACTTTGCCATTTCCCCCGCCATTTTCACCATGGCAATGCAGGCAGTACCTTTCGTATAGCACTTTGCCATTCTTTTCGGTAGCTTCTGACCAAGGTATCGGGTTCTTCAAAACTCTAGAGGCAACTTCAAGAGAATCAGCAGGTACATCGTAACGCATCAAGTCGTTAACAACTGTACTATCATCATCCTGCAAAAAAGCAGTTTTGAAATAACTACGTGGAATTGTTCCGCCCGCTGGCATTCTCATATTCATTCCTTTCGGATTGATGGTATTCTCTCGCCATTGTGACTGCGATTCTAAAGCTCTCGAGTTATACATATTCGGAGCGAACTCGAAACCACTATTTTCATCGCCACACGATGTAAATGACAACGCAGATACTACGGTCACGAACAAAAGGAACGTTTTTTTCTTCAATTGGATACTCATTTCTCTATAATTAATCGAAAACGATTATTAAAAATAACCTCAAATTA
>JANQUM010000072.1 GCA_030731175.1 Spirosomataceae bacterium | reverse complement strand
ATTTGTTGACGTTTACACGGAGCTTATTTTCAATTTCTTGCGAAGTACTTCCCAATACGCGGTTTGACTCTTGTTCGATGCCGTCTTCAAACCGATCTAATCTGTTGTCAAACATATTACGGCTCACTGAAACATCCATAAAACCGTTTTCGAGTAAACGTTTCAACGAAAACCCAACGGTATAATTCCACTGATTAATCAGCGGATTAGAGCGTAAAACGTATTCTTTTTCGGGAGATGATTCTTTCGGAACGCCAAATGAAAAATCATCAATTGCTCCAACGCCGATTGCCGTCAGCGTCGTTTTCTTATTAATTTTTCGGGTCACTTTATATTGAAAATCCCAGTAATTCGGACGAATGGGTAAATCAATTGCCGAGAAAAGCAGCTGTAAATACGAGCGTCTCACCGAAGCCAAGAATGTCGTATTTTTATCCTTAGAAAGTGGTCCCTCAAGCGTTCCTGCAACTTCGGTGGCACTTAATCGCACGTTTCCTTGCACACGCTCTGAGTTGCCATCCCGTTGTTTAAATTGTAAAACCGACGAAAGAGCGTTGTCATATCGGGCGTTAAAACTACTCGACGAAAGCGTAGCGTCTTCAATAAACGAGACGTTCAAAATACCCGTGGGTCCACCCGAAGCACCCTGCGTAGCGAAGTGATTTATTACCGGAATTTCGATACCGTCTAAATAGAAAACGTTTTCGTTTGGTCCGCCACCGCGGATAATTAAATCGTTTCTAAAACCACCAACCGAACCCGCCGTTCCGCCCACGCCGGGCAGCACCGAAATTACGCGTGAAATATCAAAATTTCCGCCGGGATTGTTCTTGATTTCTTCCACCGAAAGTTTTTGAATTGAATTAGGGGTTTCGGTTGAAGCGACTGATATGGAGCGATTTACAACAATTTCAACTCCAGCAAGTTCGGTGGTAGCGTCGTTCATTTCAAACGTGAGAATGTTCGCGTTTCCAGAGGTGACATTTACGTTGAATTTCGTTAGCGGCTCGTAACCAATGTACGTTGCTTTTAAGTTATAACTTCCGGTCGGGATATTGCTCAAAACAAATTTTCCGTCAATATCGGTTTGGGTAGCAATTTGCGTTTTTTCAACCGAGATTGTAACCCCAATAAGGGCTTCCTGCGTTTTGCGGTCAACTATTTTTCCTTGCACCACTCCAGTATTTTGGGCAAATAGAATAGTAGGGAAAAGAAGTACAAGAAGTGATAATTTAAAGCTGAAAGATTTCATGTAAATGAGGTGTAATTAAATGCTTTCTCTACAACCAACGGAGGTCTTTAAAGTTTTAGGGGAGGATTATTTTTACTAATCAAACAGCTATTTTGGTGCGAAGTTTTATCTTTACGTCACAACCTTACTATAACAGAAGATTATATGTTTAAGCTAACAAATAAAGTGGCCGTGGTAACGGGCGGAGCCAGCGGCATCGGTTTAGAAATTTCCCGAAAATACGCCCTTCAAGGAGCTACGGTGCATATTTTTGAATTGGATATCGACCGTGCTGAGCGGGAAGCCGATTTGATTATTGCCAACGGCGGGCAAGCCTACGTGCATAAAGTGAACGTCTCTGATCAAAAACGGGTGCGACAAGTCATTGATAAAATCGTGAGCGTAAAACCGATAGATATTTTAATCAACAACGCAGGAATTGGTCACGTAGGAACTGCCGAAAGCACCACCGAAGAAGATTTGGATAGGATTTACGCCGTAAATATCAAGGGAGTTTACAACTGCATCAATGCCATTATTCCGCATTTTAAAATTAACGGTGGCGGCGTGATAATCAATATGGTTTCTGTTGCGGCAACCGTCGGGATACCTGAGCGTTTTGCTTATTCCATGAGCAAAGGTGCCATCTTTACCATGACCATGCAAGTTGCGAAAGATTACGTCAACGAAAATATTCGGTGCAATAGCATTTCACCCGCACGTGTGCACACGCCTTTTGTGGATGGTTTTATCGCAAAAAACTACCCTGGGAAGGAGACGGAAATGTTTGAGAAACTATCAAATACGCAGCCTATTGGCAGAATGGCAAAAGCATCTGAGGTTGCGGCTCTTGCGGTTTACCTTGCCTCTGATGAAGCCGCTTTCTTAACCGGTTGTGATTATTTGCTGGATGGTGGTTTTGTTAAGTTAAATAATTGATAGTAAAAAATTTATAGAATTTAGTCGTGTATTTGTTGCCGAATTATTGTTCACAACTTCAACTAATCAAAGAGCTAAAAGCTATCGACTAATAGCTCAAACCGCTTATGCGTTTAAAAAACAAAACTGCCCTTATTACGGGAGCCGGACGTGGCATTGGAAAAGCAATTGCTTTGGGTTTTGCTCGTGAAGGTGCGGATGTAATCATCAACGAATTAGCGGGAAGCGATTACGCCGAGGAAGTTGCTGCTGAAATTCGGGAAATGGGTAGAAAGTCATCCGTGATTTACGCCGATATTTCTCGTGTTGACGAAATCAAAACAATGTTTCGTCAGATTGAAAAAGTGTACGGCAAGCTCGATATTTTAGTAAATAATGCGGGAATAACTGGCTGGAGTGATTTCTTTGAAACGACGGAAGAAATATTCGATAAAGTGATGGGTGTGAATTTGAAAGGGACGCTTTTCTGCTCTATCGAAGCTGCCAAAATCATGCGTAAAAACGGCGGTGGAAGCATCATCAATGTTTCTACTATTTGTGCCGCTTTGAGCGTTAAAAACCTGATTGCTTATTCGACGAGTAAAGGCGGCATTCACGCCATGTCAGAGCAAATGGCCGTTGAACTTGCTCCGTATAATATTCGGGTAAATACTTTTGGGCCGGGACCGGTAAACGTAGAACGAAATTTACAAGAAGACCCCGACTACAAAACCAATTGGGGAAATATGATTCCACTTGGCAGAACCGCCGAACCCGAAGAAATGATTGGTCCCGCCGTTTTCCTCGCTTCTGACGATTCTTCATACGTTAGCGGTCAACTTTTTTACGTTGACGGAGCGTGGAGCGTTCAAGGAAAAATACCCGTAAATAGCATGGATTCGCAGCTGAAAAATGCGGGAGATAAGTAGGTTTTAGTCCTTGGTTTCTGCAATCTAATTCTTTTTTGAACGTTGGACTTTTTCATCCTTTAATCCGTAACAAAGCGATGCTTTTTTAAGGCCAAATTCTCTGCCATTTTTTGCTTCATAGTTAGCATACAAATCGCCATTTTCTCTAAATGCTTGTTGAATGCCTTTTTCTTGCCCCATGTCAAGGTTTATTTTTTGGTGAAGCTCCCCCGTTGGATACCATTTTTTCTGTTCACCATGCGGGCTTCCTGCGTTATAATTTAACTGAGAAAGTAAAACATGGTTTTTGCCATCTGACCACACTTTTTTCTCCCCATGAAGATTTCCTTCGTGGTAGTTTGCAATTTGCCTTAAATGCCCGTCAGGGTGCCAAAGAAAAGATTGGTTTTCTTTTCTTCCATTCAAGATTCCTACTTTTTCTTTTAACGTACTATCTTCGTAAAAACTTACCGCATAGCCAGAAAATGGGGCGTCGTTGAGTGTCCATTGTGATATTTTATTATCGTAATACAGAGCTGATTTGTCAACTGTGGTATTCGGTATTTCTAATATACTATTAACCGAAATAGCAGTTTGCGAGACTTTTGTTTTACTCTTTTCTGTACAGCTTACGAGCAGTATATTTAATGAAAATACAAGTAGAATAATATGCTTCATTTTTTGAAAAGGGTATTAGAGAAAGGAATTGATTAGTATAAGAAAAATAGGCGATTCCTATTCTGAATGTCGGATTAGTATGAAACTATCGGAAGCAGACAAGCTCTGATATGAATCCGAATTTAGAACCAGATGCCTATTTTTCATTTACATTGTTTTTACCGAAGCCTTTACATGCTGTGACTGTGACTGTGGTTATGAAGGTTTTCTAAACCTTTAACGGTATAGTCAAATTTCATAATGCTCTTATTATGGTGGTCAGCTAATGCGTAATGCTCGTATAAAGTTTTTACACCATTGTCATTAATTATTTGTGCAAAAATTCCGTAATCTCCACCGTTATCAGTTGTAGGGTTATTTGGAATTCTTGTAATGGTATGCACATGATTATAATCTGGAATTGTAGCAGAGTTTGCACCTGTTGAACCTTCAGTATTAAATTCTGCCCATAAATAAGGATTATAGATCCTGTAATAAAACTCTGAAGTTGCAGTTGGTGTAGTGCCCGTATCATTTATCCAGACAAAATAAGTGTCGTCTATATTTGCCGTTATATCTGCCCACCATACATCAGCAAACGTTGTAGATAAGTTATATACATACTCTTTCATTACAAGTATTAAATTTGCTTTTGCACTTGCTGACATATCAGAATATTTTAGTCCTTTTTTGAAGCCGGAATAATCATAAGCCCCTCTGTATGGGTCTACATCTCCGTTCTTATCGGCGGGGCCTACTTGCAGTGAATGGGTAGTTGAAGTTGAGGAGGCTGAAGAAAGTTCTGTGGTAGAAAGACTTTTATATAGGTTCAGAGCCAAATCTCTTTCATCGGAAAAAATATCGAAAGCTACCCCGTTATAAGTATTAGCCGCTGGCTCACCACCTAAGAAAGCTGGAACAATCGATACATTATCTCCGTGAACTAAAAAATTAACTACACAGTGGTGTCCATCAAGCTGAAAACCCCACGAACCACTGCTTGAGGGGTCGCCGAACATATCTATTGAGTAATAGCTGGGGCTCCATACATTACTCATGACGTTACTCAACCAACCTTCTGATAGTTCTGTAATTTCATAAACTTTTTTATAGCCTCCAGAACTTAAAAATAATTTCATTATGTTTTTAAACGCTGTCAGTTGTGAAGCATTTAAATCTCCATAAGTAATACCATCCCTGTTTCCGTTATTGGCTGGAGTGTTGTGCCATAAGTAAAACCGTTCATTGTCTAAGCAAGTCGAACCTTCGTTTAGCAGCGTAGATGATAGCGAACTTCTAAATGCTACCATCGCGAGCCTCATAGTCTCAATTTCAGCATTTGTAGATTGATTAACTGTTCCTGTCGTTGTGCAATCCGTAGTAGATACGTCGTCATCAGTGGCAATTGCTTCATCTTTACAAGAAGTTGAAATTGCTAGTATTAACATCAGTGTTAATAAATAACTTATTTGTGATCTCATTTTAGAATAATAACTGTGAACGTTTTATTTTTTTATGTTGCAAAGCGGCTTTTCTATGTTGGATACTACCTGAAATTAGCCAGGTAGAATTCCTTTGAAATTTGGAGTTTTACTACAAAATTGAATTTGGCGTACCTTGTAAATCACCTCCAAACAAAAGAATGTAGGAACTGATATAAAACTGATTGATAACGTGATAGTGGTAAAATGCTTTGCCGTCACTATGTTGAGTTACGCTACTGTGCCCTCCTGATGCGTCTAAATCAGAAGGGTAAGAACCATTCATTTCTTTTCTGCCATATAGTAAAAAACCATCTGACATAATACCAACCAATTTTCCGTCATCGTGGGATAATACCTTGTTATCATTCTCGGGTACGTTGGCAGCTTCAAGGTGATAATGGTATCCTGAGGGACCATTGTGAGCTCCCGCATAATCAAGCCCGGTAGCGGTTGGTAAGTCAAAGGCTCTATTTTGTCCTTCTTGACCATTAAAAATAGGTACGCCAGTTACTGATATTCCAATAGCCCCCAACCCCGTAGCTGTACTTGTCGAAGCCTTTTCTGGATTGAGTGGAAGTGTAACTGTGAAACTACCTTCCCTAATAAAACCAGGAGTAACATGGTCACCAAATGTTTGTGCAATATATAACGGACTCGTATCTTCCCAATACGGCGATGTATGGTTGGGCATACCCGTTGATTCTATTGTAACTTTGTCACCATTATAAGAAAATGTTACTGCACTGGAGTTAAACTCATCAAACGCTGTTAAAGGTGTAGTGTTTGTAGCTTCTTCTGTTTCTGTCATGGGGTCGTCCCCCTTGTCGCATGATGCTAAACCTAATGCAATAAATGCTGTAAGAGCGAGTAATTTGAAATTCATTTTTTTCACTTTTAAGATGTAATTTGTTTTCATATTACATTCACATACGTAGATTATTTGCTGAGTGTTGCCTCGGGCTATAAAATTTTATCAAAAGGTAGGTTTGACTTGATCAGAATAAGTAATTTCAATTGACTGATTATCGTTAATTTTAGGAGTTAGGCAGTCGATAAAAAGGTTTTGTAATGCTTTTTTTGATTAGTTTAGTGTTGCCTTAAAAAGAAAACGACACCCAATCTGGATGCCGTTTTACTCATTAACCATTTAACTTTAAATACGTTTACTCGAAGCCTAGTCTTAACTTCCGCTAACGTCTCCACCAGATTTCACGTCAGAGTTCTTTACTGACTTTGTCTTCTTTTGTTCCATAAACTTCATATTCCCCAACTTGTAAGAGAAAGTAAGTTTTACGTTTTGATTGTAGATGTAATTGGTGTTTTGTTGCGTGAAAAGCGGGGAATCCATAGTGGTTTGAAATTGCATTCCACCAAAGATATTTTCCACCGCAAGCCCTACCGTTCCCTTTTTGTCTTTTGTTTCTTTCCTCACACCGATAGAGTACATCGGTGTTCCGGTACGCATTCCTTGCAGCATTACGCTATTGCCTCTAAAGCCCGCAAATCCTTGTATTCCCCAGCCTTTATTCAAAGATATTTGCGACGATAACCGCCCGTTGAAAGCAATTCCGTCGTTATTGACGGTCTTGAAACCATCAAGCGTTTGCACTTGGCCTTCTAAGTAATTGTAGAATAAATCAACACCGCCGTTTACAGACCATTTTTGCGTAATAAAGAAATTGCCGAATAAGTTTACACCCGCCGCTTTCTGCGTTCCGGCGTTTTCGTACCGTGAAATAATTGCTCCGAACAGTGTATCAGAAGGCGTGCTGATTTGTGAAATGGCGTTTGTAGTCTGACGACCAAAGAAAGACGCATTCACGTAATTTCGTCCAAATGATTTGCTGACGCTTAACTCCACGTTGTTTGATATTTCGGGACGTAAATTGGGGTTTCCTATCGTGATACTGTAAGGGTTTGAAGCGTTAAAGTTTGGGTTTAACTGTTGCAAACCCGGGCGTGTAATGCGGTTGTTATACGCCAGTTTCAACGTTGTTGCCTTGAATGTTTTCGAGATATTGATGCTTGGAACGATGTTTCCGTAGGTCGGTAATGCTAGAGCAGTTTCGTTTGAAATTCCCGTAATTTCGGTGTGTTCGTAACGCACTCCTGTCTTGAAATTAATCTTGTTTTTCGTGGCAAATGTGTAGGATAAATATCCCGCCGTAATGTTCTGATTGTAATTCAAAAGTCCCGAGGGATTACGTAAATCAAGTTGGTAGGTGCCATTCTGCCCAATTAAATAGCTGAAGTTAGAGTTTACTTCACGCATGATTCTTTTCGCCCCAACTTCAAAAATCTGGTTCTTTTTTATGGGTGTTACGTAATCGGTCTGGAACGTGATTTCACGGTTTACGTTGTCGTTAAGGTTGCGTTGTAGAAACGGCAATTCGTTGTTAATATCGAAGATAGAAGCGTCAAAATTATTCGTTAAGTTATTTTGGCTGTACTGCGTAGATACCGACCATTCTTGACCTGGTTTGTAGATTTTTACGTAATCTAAATTTACATCCACATTATTAGAAACGTCTTTAGAATCTACGGTGCGGTTGAGGTTAGAAAGTAGCTCGTCGCCACGATATTGCAGGATGCTAAAATCTTGGTCTCGGTTGAAATTACGCGTTCCGAAAGAGACTCCACCCGTAATGTATTCATTACTTGATATTTCGTAATCAACACCCAAATTATACCGCCCGAAGATTCCTAAATCTTTAGCATCAGAGGTTTGATTAGTTGTTGAGTTTTCGGTTGCTCCAAAAGTAGTTTGATTTAAAACCGTAGAAGCATTATTGTAAAAAGAACGCCCAAAACCACCAAGGGTAAAGCCAAGTTTTCCGACTTTCAAATTTCCGTTTACACCGAGGTTTGAGCCGCGAAGGCCAGCTCCGACATCAACCGATAAATTATATCCCTGAATTGTCGATTTTTTAGTTATAATATTGATAATTCCGCTTGAGCCTTCGGCGTCGTATTTGGCTGACGGTGAGGTTATTACCTCTACTGTTTTAATTAAATCTGCGGGTATCATTTTTAAGGCATCCGCAACGCTACTCGCTACAATGGTAGAAGGTTTGTTATTTATCAAAACCCGGATATTTGAGTTGCCCCGCAGTGAAACATTTCCATCAAAATCAACGGTCAGCATTGGCACTTTACGAAGTACGTCTGCACCGTCGCCGCCTTTAGAAGTTAAGTCATTTTCGGCGTTGTAAACAAGGCGGTCAACCCGCTCTTCGATCAGCGACTTTACGCCCGTTACTTCCACTTCGTTGAGCATATTTGCACTTAATGCTAGTTTTATCACGCCCAAATCTACGTCCTCGCCTTTTACCACTTTTACGTTCGGTACAATCAACTCGCTGTAACCAATAAAAGTAATTTTAAACGCATATTTTCCCGGAGCAACTTTCGTAAAATCAAACGCTCCTTTTTCGTCGGCCATGGTGCCGTCTAATACTTTTTTAGTATCGTTGTCTAACATCGCAATGGTTGCGTATTCTACCGCAACTGTCGCCGCAGAATCAATGATATAGCCGCTGATTTTTGAGTTACCCCGCGGGCGGTTTCCTTCTAAATTCAGTTCTTGATTGGCAGCATCACGGGTTGGTCGCCCGTTACCGTCGCCGCTTGGTCTGCCGCCACCCGGAGGGCCGCCCTGAGCGTAAGATTGCGAAACAGTAAAGAGTAATGCGAGTACTAAGCCGAGTAAATTTTTCATAATGCCCTTTGATTAAATTGAAATGACGATTCAAATATGGCAGGTAAAAATTTACTTTATTTATGTATTCTACGTTTGGCAGAAACGACTCGACGATTGGGTTGTTTTCGGCCTTATTGGGAGGTATCGGATAAATTCCGTAAAGTATCGAAGATTCGTGCGGATGCGTCGAAAATAAGTCTTCGAAGGCTTGACAAGCGGTAGAAGCGACTTTTGATTGGAGAAAGATTGACTACATTTGGGTTCAACTTCTCAAGAAACCGATGGCAGTGCAATCGTATTTCAGACGCAACAGAATTTTACTCGTACACTTACTTTTTTGGTGTCTGTATTTTTCATTTTTCTTTTATCAAATCTCTTTTGGAAGAGGAAATCGCGAAGCACCAAATTATGGACGTGCGTTTACAGATGCCTTGTTTCAGGCGGTGAGTTTGGCGGGTATCAGTTACTTCAATTATTTCATATTGCTTCCCCGTTTTTTAAAACACCAAAAAGGGGTTCTGTATTTTGTTGAAATTACCGCCATTCTTTGCCTCGTTGTGCCATTTCAATTGTATGTCAAATACAGTATTTACGAGTCCGTAGCAACCCTCGGTCGTTACGATTTCTTCTTTCGGGCAGGTTTCATTATTCAACATACGCTCAATGTGATTTTGGTAGTGGGTTTTGTGGCGATGCTCCGCTTTGCCAATGAGTGGTTTGATTTACAAGCACGTCGGCAGGAAATTGAAAACGAAAAACTCGCCACCGAATTACGGTTTCTGAAAGAGCAAATTAACCCGCACTTCTTGTTTAATACGTTAAATAATTTATACTATTTAGCCCATTCGCAGTCGCCGAAAACGCCTGATATTATTGCTAAACTTTCGCAGATGATGCGGTATATGATTTACGAATCAAATCAGGAAAAAGTACCCGTCGAAAAGGAAATAGAATACATTAAAAATTATATTGAATTAGAAAAAATGCGATTGGAGGATGATTTCGTCGTTCAATTTGATATAAGTGGCGATTATCAGCGAGTTCGTATTGCACCTTTTATTTTCATCACTTTTCTCGAAAACGCATTTAAACACGGAGTAACAAGCGGTGAAAACGGTAAAATTTCGTTGAACTTACGTTTTGAAGGAAATCAATGTTTCTACGAAGTCAAAAACGCCATTACTAAAAGTACCGAAACCGAACAAAAAGGCATTGGCTTGCTAAATGTACAACGCCGTTTGAATCTGATTTATCCCGAAAAACATACGTTGAGCGTGGAAGAAAAAGAAGGTATTTTTACGGCGAGGTTGACGATTGAGCTGT
>JANQUM010000071.1 GCA_030731175.1 Spirosomataceae bacterium | reverse complement strand
TCAGAATACCTTTCAGTTCGTTTCCTAAATTCCAGAATTCGCCTTCAATTTCGTTGAGACTGCGAAAAAAATCCTTTGTTTTCTCTGGATATAGCAACCGGATTATTTTCAACGCCCATTCAGAAATTTCTTTCGTAGGCGGTACGGCGGGCGTGTCCTGATGTTTTCTGTAAATATGCTTTAAAAATTCAGTTGTCATTTCGGAAATATTGCGTTGCGTTGAAAACAGCGAATTCAAGTTGACCGTTCGGTAATTTCGATAAATTATAAGTTTGTAAGCAACCATCGTTCCAGTTGTTACATCTACATGTTAAACATACACAAAAACGCAATTATGAAAAAGCTATTTTTACTCTTGACCGCCTGCTCATTTTCTACAGTTTCTTTCGCCCAAGAAGGAAATGAATCTTTGAAAAGAATTGCTTCGGCTCAACTCAACGAAATGATTGTAATAGATTTGGACGATGATAATCCGGCAGAATTGAAGTTTTTTTTCGACGATTGCGACTTAAATATGAAAGTCATTGCCAACGGCGGAGACGCAAAATTCAACATTGACGTTGTTTGGGATATGGTTAAATCTAACCACGTCTTTTACGAAATTCAAGACGCACCCAACCGCTACGAAGTAAAACTTGGCGTTCCGGCAGAAGACATTAATATCAAATTTAGTTTAGGAAAGAAACTGACGATTAACGCAAATTTGGACGACTACGACGTAGATGATTTTGAGGAATTATCTGTTCAGTCTAACAACCGCAAAGCCGTTGATGATTTAGTTTTTCGTCTTAACAAAATTGCTTCGGGCTGTAAAAGTATATGAAATACTTAACGCTCCTAAGAATGAAAGGCGTAGTACAATCATGTACTATGCCTTTTTTGCTAACTGCTTCCGCCCAAGCGTCCATTTTGCGTTCGAGGAATTCCAGAGGAGTGCAACCATCTTTCTACAAGTTGCAGGCACTATTATCGTCAATCTCAAACAAATTCTTCCACGTCAGGAATATCAATTGCTTTAAGGAGTGAAATGTCCGCTTTGTCGAGCCCTTCGTTAATTAAACGAGTTGCTTGGTTTTCGTAGGCTTTTTCAAAGAGATTTCGGGCGAGACGACCGTTTCCGAAAGATTCTGATCGGGCATCGTATTGTTCCTTGAAAATCTGCATCAGTCGTTCAATGGCCTCGTCGTCAACTTTAATATCGATTTTATTGGTTTGAAGTAAGAAGATATCTACCAACTCTTCGGGCGAATAATCTTGAAATTCGATGTATTTATTAAAGCGAGATTCAAGTCCGGGATTACTCTCAATTAATTCCATCATCGGGGCTTCGTAACCGGCTAAAATCACGATGAAATCATTGCGGTTATCTTCCATGAATTTCACGATGGTGTTCAATGCTTCCGGTCCGTACGTATCTTGCGTATTCAAAGCGTAGGCTTCATCCACAAACAAAATTCCGCCTTTCGATTTCTCACAAACTTCCCGCACTTTCAACGCCGTTTGTCCGGTGTAACCCGCCACAAGTCCGCTGCGGTCGGTTTCGTATAAGTGACCTTTTGAAAGCACGCCAAGCGACTGAAATATTTTTGCGAGTAAACGGGCAATTGTCGTTTTACCCGTTCCGGGTTTTCCGTGAAAAACCATGTGCAATGAGCGTTCGGGAATCTTGATTCCTTTCTCTTTCCGCAGCTTTTCAACCTGAATTACGTTCACCAATTTATTTACTTCCTCTTTTACGTTTTCTAACGCAATAAGACCGTTGAGTTTTTCCAGTAATTCATCCAAATCCTGTGGCGGTTCGGGCTTTGGAGCCGGCGGGGCGAGTTCTTTTGTTTCGTTTTTCGCCATTTTATTGGGCGAAATCATCTGCGAAATTCCGCCAATACTTCGGCGGATTAAGTCAAAAGGATTGTTAGAAACTATATCAGAACCGTCTTCCGCTTCTTCGTAATCCACCGAAGTGGTGATATTTTCTCC
>JANQUM010000070.1 GCA_030731175.1 Spirosomataceae bacterium | reverse complement strand
CACGCCGACGTGATGAACGGTTGCACCGAGTTTTTCGGGGAACTTTGGGGCGAAGAAAAAGGGCTCGGAACTCGAAGTGCCGTTGGCATGGGGTCTCTCCCGAAAGGTGTTCCCGTGGAAATCGAAGCGATTTTTCTGCTCAAAAAGTAAGTGATTTTCCCGCTTTCAGTAACAATTCCGTAGCTTTGCAGCTCAAATTTTAAAGAAAAAACATGTTAAGGACTCATACGTGCGGCGAACTCCGCATTTCGGAAGTAAATAAAGAAGTAATACTATGCGGTTGGGTACAGCGAATCCGTGATAAAGGCGGTATGATTTGGCTCGACCTTCGTGACCGCTACGGCATCACGCAACTTATTTTTGAAGAAGGAGTAACCGACGAAAAAACGCTTGCTCAGGTTCGGGAAATGGGGCGTGAGTTTGTAATTCAAGCTACCGGAATGGTCATTGAACGACTTGCGAAGAACGACAAAATGCCAACCGGTGACGTTGAATTAAAAGTTACTGAATTAACAGTGCTGAATCCCGCTAAATTACCTCCATTTCTTATTGAAGATGAAACCGACGGTGGCGATGAATTGCGAATGAAATACCGCTATTTAGATTTACGGAGAAATCCGGTTCGGGAGAACTTGAAACTACGCCATAAAGTAGCTCAGCAAACACGCATTTTCCTTGATGCTCAGGAGTTTATCGAAGTTGAAACACCGGTTTTGATTAAATCAACGCCCGAAGGTGCTCGTGATTTCGTAGTGCCAAGCAGAATGAACCCCGGTGAGTTTTACGCCTTGCCGCAATCGCCACAGACGTTTAAGCAGCTACTGATGGTTTCGGGTTTTGACCGTTATTTTCAAATCGTGAAATGTTTCCGTGATGAAGATTTACGTGCTGATCGTCAGCCTGAATTTACACAAATTGACTGCGAAATGTCGTTTGTGAAGCAGGAAGATATTCTGCAAATGTTTGAAGGACTGGTGCGTCATTTATTCAAAACGGTGAAAGATATTGAACTTGATGAAGTTCCGAGAATGACGTACGCCGATGCGATGAAATTTTATGGAAACGATAAACCGGATATTCGTTTCGATATGAAATTTGAGGAACTGAACGACTTAGTTCAAAACAAAGGTTTCTCCGTTTTTGACGATGCCGAATTAGTTGTTGGAATAAACGCGACTGGCTGTGCCGGATATTCAAGAAAAGAAATTGATGCGTTGACTGATTGGGTTCGTCGTCCGCAAATAGGAGCGAAGGGCTTGGCTTACATTAAGTATAACGAAGACGGTTCTACGAAATCTTCGATTGATAAATTTTATTCGGAGGAAGATAAAGCGGCGATTCTCGAACGTTTTGATGCAAAACCGGGCGATATGATTTTGATTCTCGCTGGAGAAGCAAACAAAACCCGCAAACAGCTAAGCGAACTGCGTTTAGAAATGGGAACTCGCTTGGGTTTACGTAACCCAGCTGTTTACAAAGTGCTTTGGGTGGTTGATTTTCCTTTGTTGGAATACGGCGAAGAGGAGAAACGTTGGTTTGCAATGCACCACCCATTCACCGCCCCGAAACCAGAAGACGAAGCTCTACTTGAAACCGACTTAGGTGCTGTAAGGGCTAACGCTTATGATATGGTAATCAACGGAACAGAAGTTGGTGGCGGCTCGGTACGGATTTTCCAGAAACCGTTGCAACAAAAAATGTTCGGTATTTTGGGTTTCACTCCAGAAGAAGCCCAAGCTCAATTCGGATTTTTACTTGATGCTTTTGAATTTGGAGCTCCGCCACACGCTGGTATTGCCTTTGGGTTTGATAGACTTTGTTCGTTATTTGGTGGGTCAGATTCCATTCGTGATTTCATCGCCTTCCCGAAAAATAATAGCGGACGTGACGTTATGATTGATTCACCGTCACCAATTTCTGCGGAGCAGTTAAAGGAATTGGCGATTGATGTAAGGAAATAAGTTTTTAACCGGATAGTAC
>JANQUM010000069.1 GCA_030731175.1 Spirosomataceae bacterium | reverse complement strand
CCATTGACGTATTTTGCAACTATTTAATAATCAGAATGTTGCTGTCCGCCTGAGGTTCCGGGCGGCGTTCCGCTCGAAGGCCACCCCAATTTTGGCAGTAACCTTGTACTTCGTGGGCTTCGAGAGTCCGGGCAACGTTTGCTCAGAATGACACACTCGCCGTCAACTCTTTCGTTAGTTTTGAAACCATCACACCCTTCTCGAACTGACCATTAAAAATTAATTCACCAAAAACTCCTACAGCAAACGCAGCACCATTATCCCTTGGTGCTTAGGGATTTTCTGTAAATATTCACCGAGAGTTTCCGGGGAAATCATTACTCTTTTATAGTCAAGCGATGCGTGTAAAAGGTGCAATTTTCCATTTTGCCAATAGGCCAAACCTTCGTGATTGACGTCCAACCCGGCAATGGTCGAAGTAAAAACAATAATATCTCCGTTTTTTATTTTGCTTTCTACTTTGTAAAAATCCGCTTTCAAAATTTCAAAAAACGGCGATTGATTAACGTAAGATTCCATGCGTGAGATTCGCTCTTTTACCTTGGTATCTGTCATAGCGGGGTAATAGTTCGGATGTTTACTCATAAAATCGAGCTTTTTATGCGAAGCTTTGCCCCACGATTTCGTCAGGTCAGTGATGATACCGTTATTTTCGGCTTGCTCAATCCATTCGGTAAAATAATGAATGCGAGAAGCGTAGCCGTCAAGTTTACCATCTCGGTACCGCATCGAAGTCAACATTTCCTGATAAATAGTGTAATCTGAAAGGTTGAAATTATTCATGCGAGTAAGAGCAACAACGTTTTCTACAAGCGTATAGCAATCAAATTCGCGTAGGTTACAAACGAGTTTTTCAGGCGTTTTTTCCAGTGTTTGACCAACGTACGGTTTGCCCAAAAGCGTTTTGGCAACGTTAATCGCCGTTTCGCCCGAAGTTTGACCCAACTCGACGTTTAACGCCTTTTTAACCGACTGCTCTTCGGGAGTTTGGGCTTTCAAATCGTGGAAAGCAACTACTGCAACGACCGAAATTAGTACTAAAAGCTTATTCATTGGTTTCTTTTTTTGTGCGATAAATAGCAAGAACGATGGCAAGAACTACAAATACATAGCCAAACCGAAAAGTAAGATAGAATTCGGAAAGGGGAGTTCCGTTAGCAAAGTATTCGTACAAAAACGCTGAGACAAAATTGAGGACAAAAAATAAGCCCAAGTAAATGGCGGAGTTAATAAATATTCGTTGAAATTTCATAATAATGGAATTGGTCGGTTCAAGGTTTCATCGAGCGAAATAAACGTTTCGGTACGTTGAATACCTTGAACTTTCTGGATTTTATCGTGCAATACATCCCGTAAATGAACGGTATCGCGACAAACAATTTTTGCAAAAATACTGTAAATTCCGGTCGTATAATTGATATTTACAACTTCCGGGATTTTTTTTAGTTCATTTGCCACGTCATTATATAGATTGCTTTTATCAAGATAAATACCCAAGAAAGCAGTAATATCCCAACCAAGTTGGTGCGGGTCCACAAAAACCCCAGCCCCTTTTATAATGTTGCTTGCTTCTAATTTTTTTACCCTAACATGCACCGCTCCCGCCGAAAGATTCACTATTTCACCAATATCAACGTATGACTTCTTGGCATCTTTCATCAAAACTGAGATAATCTTTCTGTCGAGTTCGTCAATCATAAGTAAGAATATTTAATTTTCGTGCCTTAAAAAGAACATTGGAGAATAATGTTTATCTACAAAGCAAATTTACTATATAATATTTAAATGTTATCAATATTTATTGAATACTATTTGACAATTAGATTTCTTACCCTACCTTTGTATTGTTGATTTAAGAGAGACAAAATCAGCGGAGTTCTTGAATACACTTTGTAGGATGACGAAATTGGCAGCCGTGCCCTCCTGTCTCGGGGGTGGTGATCATAGAATAAACGATTTGTAATGTTGAGGTTTTTTCCAT
>JANQUM010000068.1 GCA_030731175.1 Spirosomataceae bacterium | reverse complement strand
GACCAAAAGCAGATTCAATCGGGGATTTTAGAAGAAGGAAAGTGGAAGTTGAAACAGAGAAGAAAAAGCAGTGAGTTTATCAGTCTTTAGTAAGCTCGATGTTGGCAAAATCACTGTTTTTATTGGTCATCGTGATTTTGTAAGTGTAGCTTCCGGAGGTTAATTGCTGTTCTCCAACGTAATCAATAGGTTGCACCCGTACGGTGTCATTCCTGCTCACAAACCGCACAAAAGCGTAACGGTAAGCCGACTTATAATTTAGATAGTGTGATTTCTGGTTTTTCGGAATATCACCGTAACTTCCTTCACCACCCGCCGTATTTACGTAAACGTTCTGCATCTCTGTCGACGTTGCGTTTTCAATACGTATCAATAAGTCACCGACTTCATCGGGTTTTGGAGTGAAGTTATCACAACTTTGAAACACAATTGCCGAAAATAAAATGAGTAGTTTTTTCATACTTAAACAGACCTCATAAAAAAGACTATGGTTGGAAAGGGCTCAAAAAAAACTCCCGCGTTGCAAAAAGCAATGCGGGAGTTTTTGTATTTTCAAGAAATCTAAGATCTTTAATCTCAAAAAATCAAAAATCTTCATCTAAAGAGAAAGACATCTTCTCACGGTCGGAGGTTACTCCGGCCTTCTGGTATTCGCCTACACGTTTTTCAAAGAAATTAGTCTTTCCTTGGAGTGAAATCATATCCATGAAATCAAACGGATTGGTGGCGTTGTAAACCTTCTTTAGTTTGAGAGATTCTAACAAGTGATCGGCTACGAATTCGATGTATTGGCACATCAACGTTGAGTTCATTCCGATGAGTGAAACTGGCAATGAATCCGTTACAAATTCTTTCTCAATTTCAACGGCATCCTGAATGATTTCGTAAACTCGTTCATCAGGCAGTTTATTTTTGATGTGTTCGTTGTAAAGCAATACCGCGAAATCACGGTGCAGGCCTTCGTCACGCGAAATCAATTCGTTTGAGAAAGTTAAGCCCGGCATTAAGCCACGCTTTTTCATCCAAAAAATAGAGCAGAACGAACCCGAAAAGAAGATTCCTTCCACGGCAGCAAAAGCAATTACTCGCTCCACGAAGTTTCCTTCGTCTATCCAACGCATTGCCCATTGTGCTTTTTTGTGAACGCACTCAATATTATCAACGGCGTTGAGCATTTTATCACGCTCGGTTGGGTCTTTAATGTACGTATCAATCAATAACGAATACATTTCTGCATGAATGTTCTCGATCATAATCTGAAAACCGTAGAAGCATTTAGCTTCGGCGTACTGCACGTTTGCTATGAAATCAACGGCAAGGTTTTCGTTCACGATACCGTCAGAAGCGGCAAAAAACGCCAAAACGTGCGATATAAAGTGGCGTTCGCCGGGATTTAGCTTTTCCCAGTCTTTCAAGTCTTGTGAAAGATCTACCTCTTCTACCGTCCAGAACGAGGCAACTTCTTTTTTGTAAAATTCCCAAATATCGTGGTGTTGAATCGGAAATATCACGAACCGCGAAGGATCGTCAGTCAATAAGGGTTCTACTTTCTTTAATTCTTCGTCGGTCATAAAATTGGTCTTAAAATCGGTTAATAAAATGTGCTTTGCGACGGGGCGAAACATTTAAAATTACAAATAAATATAATGGAGAGCAATCATTTTTTTTGTTTGCTGAATGTCAGAAGGTTTAACAGCCTGAATATCAGAAAAGTTAAAAAATAATCAGGGTTTTAAATTTTTTCCACAAATTACTTCCGTTACTTTTGGTCAAACGTCAGTAATAATATGGCAGTTTGATTTTGGAAGCTTGGTAAAATTTCGGGAAATGATTAATATTGGTTGCTGCACGTGCGGTAAATAGTAAATTGATTAGCGAGTAAAGTTAAAAATACATTTATGAGAAGAGGTTCGAGTAGTTTAAAAACCCGCCTGATTATTGGTTTGGTGATGGCGGCGGTTGCCTATTTTAGTTATTTGGGAAAAACGCAAGACA
>JANQUM010000067.1:8156-10406 GCA_030731175.1 Spirosomataceae bacterium | reverse complement strand
AGAAATCTCTCAAATTTCCATTCTGGGTATTTCCATTCTAGGCATCGGGCTGACTGACTGTGAAGTAAATTCGTTGTTCAGAAACTTAAAATGTGCCGCCATCGCAATCATTCCGGCGTTATCAGTGCAATATTGAAAATCGGGAATATGAATATTCCAGCCTTCTTTTTCGCCCATTTCTTTGAGCGTTTCCCGCAATCCTGAATTTGCCGAAACACCACCCGCAATCGCAATTTCTTTTATATCCAATTCACGACTTGCCCTTCGCAGTTTTTGCAGTAGCATTTTCACCAAAGTGTATTGAATACTCGCACAAATATCAGCCTTATTTTCCTCGATAAAATTCTCGTTTTTCTTCAAATTATCCCGCAAAAAATAGAGTACAGCGGTCTTTATTCCACTGAAAGAATAATTATAACCTTGCATTTCAGAAACCGGAAATTCAAACGCTTGCGGGTTTCCAGTTTTCGCCAACTTATCCATCACAGGACCGCCGGGATAAGGCAAGCCCAAAAGCTTCGCAGTTTTGTCAAATGCTTCACCCACGGCGTCATCTTGGGTTTCGCCAATAACTTCCATTTCGTAAGGAGATTTCACCAATACGATTTGCGTGTGACCGCCGCTCACTGTCAAGCACAGCATCGGCAAGTCTGGTTTTGGCTCGTCAATAAAATGGGCAAGCACGTGGGCTTTCATGTGGTTTACTTCAATCAGCGGTACGTTCAGACCCAACGCCAACGCCTTCGCAAACGAAGTGCCAACTAATAATGCCCCCAATAAGCCTGGACCACGAGTAAATGCGACGGCTTCCAGTTCTTTTTTTGTTACCTTTGCGTCGTTTAAAGCTCTCGTAACAACAGACACAATGTGCTGCTGATGTGCCCTCGAAGCCAATTCAGGGACAACGCCGCCGTACTGTTCGTGAATGACCTGCGTGGCTACAATGTTAGAACGCACCTCGCCGTTTATAATTACGGCGGCGGAAGTTTCATCGCACGAGGATTCGATGGCTAAAATTACGGAGTTTGGCATTATCTTTAGAGTTATTCGCAAAAGTACAACGATGAACGCTATTCGGCAATTAATAAGCCGTTCGTCAACCCATAAATTCACGCATTTACAAATTGGCTCGTTTTCTTAACATATTCCTAAAATCACTGCTTTGGCTTTTTATCGTGGCACTCACGGCAACGGTTTTGGCAATTTACGCCCTTCAACTTCCCTCTCTACAGACACTCCTTGCCCGAAAGGCTACCAATTGGTTAACCGAAAAAATCGGGGCTCCGGTCAGTATTGGAGCGGTACGGGTTTCGTGGTTTGATAATATGACGCTTGAAGATGTCAATATAAAAGACCTCAAAGGCCGAGATATGATTACGATTCCGGAGGTATATGTTGACTACAAAACCAATTTTTCGTTTACACTTAAAGAGAAGTTCTCGTTTGACAATAACCTTGACTACGTGATGCTGAACCGACCGGACATTCACCTGATTCGGGAACCAGACGGCTACTTTAATACCGATCATTGGATGGACAAAATCAGGAGTTTGTCAGCGAAAGAAACCGACCCGAACGCCCCCGAAAACAACGTACCATTTACAATAGACGAAGGGGAAATTCAACAAGGAAAATTCACGATAACCGATGCTGATCAACCCCGCTTCCCAAAGGAAATGTTTGACCAGTACAATTTTACGTTTTCAAATATCTCTGGTAAAGCCAAAAACTTCTTCGTGCAGGGTGATACTATTACGTTTACTGGAGAAGGCATTCGTGCGGTAGAAAAACGCAGCGGTCTGGAGATTCACGAAATCAACACCAACTTTTTCTACTCCAGACAACAAATGCTTTTGAAGCAACTAAACGCCCGAATCAACAATTCGGAAATACGGAATTTCATTGGCTTTTATTACGAAACCCCGGCAGATTTCAACGATTTCAATAATAAAGTTCGGATAAAAGCCAGCTTCATTCAGTCAAAACTTGATGCTCAGGATTTAGGAAGGTTTGCTCCCGATATGTACGCCTACCAAGAAGAATACCGTTTGAACGGCGATTTAAAAGGCACTTTTGCCGATTTTAGCGTTGATGATTTTCGCTTAGACTTCGGCAAATCAAGTTTTTTTAAAGGAAAAGTAGCGTTCAAAGGTTTACCCCAACTCACCACAACTTTTTGGGACTTTGACCTCGACCCTTCCGTAATTACGCAGGAAGATGCCCGCCAATACGCCGGAGAAAAGTACTACG